>RGAX01000076.1 GCA_009919985.1 Opitutaceae bacterium | reverse complement strand
TGGGCAATTGGCTTGGCGAGGTTCTTGAGGGGCGGCACGGTGGCGGACTTTGTTTCACGCCTCCGAATTTTTTCGCAGCCATGTCCCCTGATTTTACTCACCCGCAACGCACGCGGGCGCTGCTCATGCTACTAGTCGCGAATTTTTTCTGGGGGCTGAGCTTTCCGCTGATCAAAAGCATTTTGTTGCTGCACGAAAAATTGGTGCCCGAGGCGGGATCGTGGTTTTCGACCGTCTACACGGTGGCGCCACGCTTTTTTTTGGCGTTGCTGGTTTTAATTGCGCTGAAGCCGCGCGCGTGGCTCGGGGTAAAGCGGGGGGAGTTAAAGCAAGGGGTGGCGATCGGTTTATTTGCAGCGGCGGGGATGCTGTTTCAAAACGATGGGATGCAGTTTACGGCGGCGAGTACGTCGGCTTTTCTCACCCAGTTTTATGCGATTTTAATTCCGATTTTTATCGCGGTGCGGGTGCGACGTAATCCCGGCATGGCGGTGTGGCTGAGTTGCGCGCTCGTGTTAGCGGGCGTGGCGATTTTAGGAAATTTTGATTGGCGGCAATTGAGGTTTGGGCGCGGGGAATGGGAGACGTTGGTGTCGTCGGTGTTTTTTATGGGGCAGATTTTGTGGCTCGATAAAAAGGAGTATGCAGGGAATCGGGCTTTTGAGCTGACGCTGGTGATTTTCGCGACGCAGGCCTTGGTGTTCGCAGGGTTGGCAGTCGGGGAGGCCCCGAACCTCGCGGCGCTCGTGGTGCCGTGGACATCGCCGGCGTGGCTCGTTTTTACAGGTATGCTGACGCTGTTGTGTACGTTGGGGTCATTCGGACTCATGAATGCGTGGCAGCCGAAAATTACAGCGACGGAGGCGGGGTTGATTTATTGCGTGGAGCCGGTGTTTGGCGCTTTGATGGCGTTGTTTTTACCGGCTATTTTTTCGGTTTGGGCGGGGATCGCTTATTTGAATGAAGCCGCCACGTGGACTTTATTAGTGGGCGGTGGGTTGATCACGGCCGCCAACGTTTTGATTCAGCTGAAGCCGCCGGCGAAGTAAGTTCGCAAGAGCGGGCCCACTCGTGCGACTAAGGACTCTCAAACGTACCTGAGCGCAGAAACGTGCTCACCAGATCGAGGGACGCTTGGCGCCATTGTAGCCAGGTGTGCGAGTAGGGGAGTACCCGGTGCGCGCGCTCGCCGGTTAGGTGCGTGTGCGTGACGGCGACAGTGCCGTCGTTGGGGCCATCGAACCAAAAAATAAAGAGCGGATTAAACCATCGGTCTCCGGCGATGATACCGAGTTCGCCGGCGTTGGCGGGCCAAGGACCAAGGCTAAGCGGAAGGCTGGCCGCTGACGTGCCGAGGCGATGGCCGTTGACTCCGGTGAACCAGCGGAATGGCGAAAAGCCGGCGAGTTTTTCGGCGACCACGGTGCCTTGATTGGGTGGCGCGAGCATGACGGTCCGGCCAAGGTTGGCCGGTGGCGCGATGCCGCGCTGGCGAAAATCGTCGAGCCAGGCGCGCACCACGATGCCGCCCATCGAGTGCGTGACAAAGTGCATGCGTGGCACGGTTGCGACCTCATGGCCGGCAAGTTGCGCGGGTAGCCATTCGCGCGCGAGCGTCTCTACAGGAATGGTGCGCGAGGGGTAAGTGAGGTTGACTACGTGGTAGCCCTTGCCGGCGAGGTGATGTTCGATGCGGCTCATCGCCCAGCCACCCATGCCCAAGCCGTGGAGCAGCACAACCGTTTCGGGCAGAGTAGCGGCATGGAGGGCGGCGGACATCTTGAAAAAAATGAAAATGTGACGCAGGGGCATCGCTACGGGATGGGACCGTGGCTAGTTCAGTTTGTTGCGCGGCGTGGGCGCAGGTTATAGATACCGCGGAGCGAGATCGCGCTGAGTACGACTGCGCCGCCCATCAGCGCCTTGGGCGTGGGAACTTCGCCGAGCGCGAGCAGCACCCAAAGCGGGTTGAGCAACGGCTCGATCACGGGGATAAGTACCGCCTCTAGGGCGGTCACGTGGCGGATGGCGCGCGCGTAGAGCAGGTACGACACGCCGAGTTGCAGCAAACCAAGTAGTACCAACGCGCCCCAGCCGCTCGAAGCTAGATTCGGTGCGCCGATGATCCACGGCAGGCCAATAAGAAAGGCGAGGAGATTGCCCAAGATGATGGATTCGACAGGTGAGCCGTCTTTTTGGTAACGCAGCGCCAGTGTCATACCTGCGAAACACAGACCGCTCACCGCGCCTAGGAGGTTGCCGAGGAGGCCGGAAAATTCGAGGTTGTCGGCGAAGAATAAACCCATGCCGCCGAGGACGGCAATGATGGTGAGCCAATCGGCGCGAGTGGTGCGTTCCCCTAGCAGCGTGGCGCTAAAGAGCGCGATCCACACCGGCGCGGTGTATTGGAGGAGGATAGCGTTAGCCGCGGTTGTGAGTTTGGTGGCGGCGCAAAACGTGACTGTGCACGCTGCGTAGCCGAGCGCGCCGAGTATTTGGGGTCTAGAAAAATTAAACTTCAGGTCGCGGCTGATCGCGGCGATGAACACTGCCGCGATTAACCCGCGGCCGCCTGCGACGGCGAGCGGCGGCCACGCGATGGCTTTGATCAAGAGCCCGCCTAGGCTCCAGCAAAGCGCAGCCGCGATGAGTTGCCCGACGGCGCGGGTGTGGGCGGGTGACTTCAAGGGAACGGCATTTCTGAGCGAGCCCGCCATCGCGCGCACGCGAAAAATGGCGCTCAAGTGACATCGCGCATACACCGTTCACAAAACCCTTGGCAGGATACGGCGCGGCTGTTTGTTGGCAGCAGTGACTCTGGTGATGAACCCTGTTTCCCCCGAACTATCCATGCGAGCGGCGCCGCTTGTCCGCTTAGCCTAGCCCATGCTTGAACACCTGCTCGAGTATTTTCAGGGCACACCCCTTTCACTGTGGGGACCGTTCATCCTGCTCTTGCTGTGTGGGTTTGGTTTACCGATGCCGGAAGATATCGTACTGATCGCCGCGGGCATGTTGGGCGTGATTGACGGTCATTCCTGGATCAAAGTGAGCGCTTTCATGTACGTGGGTGTGCTGGGGGGCGACACGATGATTTTTTTTGCCGGTCAACGCTATGGCACCCGTTTACTCGGCACGGCGTGGTTTCAGCGGATTTTCCCCCCCGCCAAACAAGGACGAGTCGAAGAACTTTTCGCCAAACACGGGACTACGGGCCTCTTTATTGGCCGATTTTTGCCTGGCCTTCGGGCACCGATTTTTTTCAGCGCAGGTTCACTGAAGGTATCGTTGGTGAAATTTCTGCTTATGGACGGACTGGCGGCACTGGTAAGTGTACCGGTTTTTGTGTGGCTCGGCCACTGGCTGTGGCTGAAATTCGCGGACGATTTCGCGCAATTGGAACATGCGCTCAAGCGCACGCACGCCTTCACGCTTTGGGGCACTCTTGTGATCGTGGTGCTGCTCGTGACGGCCGTTTGGCTGTGGAAACGCCGTGACCGCAAATCGAGTTAAGGAGTCCAGATGAATCAGCGTATCGTTTACGTTTCGCTGTTGGTGCACGACTACGATGAGGCGATTGCTTATTACACCGGTATTCTGGGTTTCCGGCTGGTGGAAGACACGCCGCTTTCCCCGGACAAACGCTGGGTGCTCGTAGCGCCGCCAAGTGCGGCGAATGGCGGCACCTGTCTCCTGCTGGCGAGGGCGAAAAATGCGACCGAATTGGCCGCCGTCGGCCATCAATCGGGCGGGCGGGTTTTTCTATTTTTGCACACCGATGATTTTCACCGCGATTACGCTGCGTTCCGAGCCCGCGGCGTAAATTTTCTAGAAGCTCCACGTTCCGAGCCGTACGGGACAGTCGCAGTCTTCCAGGATGGATACGGTAACCGTTGGGATTTGCTCCAGTTAAACAGCGTTAACCTCGCGCCTTGAGTGGGTCTGGGGCGCGGTGAGGGCCCGCAACCTGTGCGCCGACGCTGCGCTACTCGTTAACCTATCCCCTGGCTGCTTACACGGCCCAAGTCGGCTATCTTTCATGGCCTGTGGAGTCGCCCTTGTTGGTTATGGCGCTCTAGGTTTTTTTCTTTTTCGCCGCTTTACCCGCTTTCGGCGCGTTATTGTCCTCGGGGTCGCTGAAGGGGCTGCGGTCAAATGTGCCACCGTCGCCGATCAAGCGCGGATCACCGGCCGCCTGCAGCGTTGCCATTAACTGCTCGCAGAGCGCCTGTCGCTCCATGGCAAAGGCCGGATCGCTCGCGAGATTTTTTACCTGATCGGGATCGCTTTTGAGTTCGTAGAGTTCCTCGGCAGGACGTTTCGCGAAGGCGAGTTCATAGTATTTTTTCCATTCCGGCGATGCGCCGTGTGCGATGAGCCAAGTTTTGGTGGGGCTGGCGTCCATGTCAGGAAAAGCGGCGCGCGTATTTTCATCGATGAGGGCGAGATCGGGTTTAGCGGCCGTAGCCTGCAACGGTGCGCCCATCGGCCAGCGCTCGGGCGCGAAATTGCGGATGTAGAGAAAATCACGCGTGCGGATCGAGCGCATCGGGTAGGGCAGGTTGCCCTCTCGGGCCGCGCCGACGTGGCGTTCGCGGCCGGCGATAATCGCATCGCGACTCGCATCCACGCGGCCTGGCTGGTCGGAGTTCAAAAGCGGCAACAGGCTCACTCCGTACAATCCCTGCGGCGGAGTCACGCGACCAATTTCCAAAAACGTCGGCATCAGGTCAGGCAGGCGCACTAGATCTTCGATCACGCGGCCGGGTTTCTTTCCTGGGTAACGCACGATCAACGGCACCGCTGTGCCGAAGTCGTTGAGGTTGCATTTGCCCCGTGGCGCGCCGGGCATCCCGTGGTCGCCGCTGAGTACGATCACCGTGTGTTCGAGTTCGCCGGCCTCCTCGAGACTTTGGAGCAACGCCCCCACATAGGCGTCCACCGCCTGGCATTCGCCGAGATAGTCGGCGACGTCTTCGCGGACTTCGGGCACATCCGGCAGAAAGCTGGGCAACTTGCCTTTGAGTTGATCGGGCTCGATGCCCCAGAGTTTTTTGCCGCTGCCTTTGATCCAAGTGCGATGCGTGGTGGTTGTGCCCATCCAATAAAGCCAGGGTTGGCCGGGTTTGCGCGCAGCGAGGAAGTCGCCGAAATTTCCGCGCACTTCGGTGAGAATTTTGGCGCGGGCCTCGGATAATGAAGCGCCTCGCGCGATATCGGCGGTCATATTTTCCGAAAAATTATTCGAGCCTACCCCCGCACGTTGGTACGCGTAGGCCTGTCCGCCAAAGCCAGCGTCGACGGGGGTGCCGGGGCTCCAGACTTTGTGGCTTTTCCCAATATGATAACCGTGATCGCGAAGCAGCAGCGGAAAGGTTGGGATCGTGGCGTCCCATACGGCGCCTTGCAAAATCGCTCCCCGGCCCGTTTGAAAAAAATGCCGGCCCGAAAGTAACGAGCTGCGACACGGGGTGCAACTCGGGGCGTTGACGAATGCGTTTTTGAACAGAACGCCTTCGCGGGCGACGCGGTCGACGTGTGGCGTTTGAATCACATCGTTGATAGTCGGTCGGCCATCGAGTCCACGGTACGCGCTGGCGTAGCGTCCCCAATCATCGGCGAATACAAAGAGGATGTTGAGCCGCGGGCTTGGCGTCTGAGCGCCGCAGATGCCTACGACTAGCCCAAGGAACGCAAAGAGCATGAAAGGGGTTTTCATCTTTGGTCACGCTGACACACCCAGGCGCCGCATAAAGGTGAAAACTTGCGTAACGGTTGCTTTCACCGCGCCGCTTGCGGCAGCTTGGGCGCATGACATTCACCCGCCGCTTGGTCTGGTTCGTCTTGGCCGTTATGCAGTTTGCCGCCTCGGCCCGCGCGACCATCGGCACCACGCTGCAAAGCCAACTCGGCAATCCTAGTAGCGCCACGTCCGTCGCCACAGCTACGACCAATTACCTCATCGCACGGCCCCAGTACGCGCTCTCCTACAACAATACCACGCGCGAGCCCAATTGGGTCAGCTGGAACCTCACGAGTGCCGATGTCGGCACCTCGGGTCGATCCACGAATTTTTTCCAAGACACTACCTTGCCAGCTGGATTTTACCAAGTCCTCACGAGCGACTATTCAGGCTCAGGTTATGACCGCGGCCATATGTGTCCTTCGGGCGATCGTACGATCACCGAGGCGGATAATGAGGCCACGTTTTTCATGACCAACATGATTGCGCAGTCGCCCGACAATAACCAAGGCGTCTGGGCTAATTTCGAGAGCGAGTGTCGCTCCATCGCCGCTGCCGGTAACGAGGTTCTGATCATTTCAGGCCCGAGCGGATACGCCGGAGCCACCATTGCTACCGGCGTCGCTATCGCCGGGTATACGTGGAAAATTGCGGTCGTGGTACCGCTCGGCAGTGGCACCGCGGTGAGTCGCATCACTAACGCGACGCGCGTCATTGCAATTAAGATCCCCAATATCGCCGGTGTCCGCAGCACCCCGTGGCAAAACTACATCACCACAGCGGGTCAGATTGAGAGCGATACGGGCTACACGTTTTTCACCGAACTGCCGGCTTCGGTTGCGACCGCGCTCCGCGCAAAAATCGAAGGCGCCGCACCCGTCGGCTCACCCTCGATCACGACCCAACCGGCCGCGCAGACCGCCGCGGTTGGCGGCTCAGCGAGCTTCTCGGTCACTGCGAGTGGTGATGCCACGCTCACCTATCAATGGTCCCACGACGACGTGGTTCTTCCCTCCGCCCAATCCGCTACGCTCACTCTATCTTCCCTCAACGCCGCTGACACGGGAAACTATTCGGTCCTCGTAAAAAACTCGCTCGGCTCCGCCACCAGCGTTGCGGTGCCGCTTACAATCACGGGCCTGCCGCCCGCGATCGTAACCTCGCCATCCGCTCGCACCGTCACCGCCGGTTCCTCTGCTACATTTGCGGTGGTCGCCTCAGGATCGCCCGTTCTCACCTACCAATGGCGCAAAGCCGGGGTCGCGCTTATCGGCAATACCACGGCCACCACCGCCGCCCTTACACTTACCAACGCCCAAGCCGCCGACGCCGCTAATTACGACGTCGTAATCACCAACTCGGTTGGCTCCGTCACCAGCGCTGCCGCCCCGCTCACAGTCAGTCCCGCCGCACCTTCCGTTACGAGCGCGCCCACCACGCAAATCTCAGCCCCGGGCGCCACCGCTACTTTGAGCGTTGTTGCCAGCGGCACTGCCCCGCTGACTTACCAATGGCGTAAAGCTGGCGCCCCTCTCACCGGAAACACCAGCGCTACGACTGCAACCCTCTCGATCCCAGGCGCCACCGCAGCTGATTCCGGCAGCTATGAGGTCATCATCACTAACGCCCTCGGCTCCATCACTAGCGCCGCTATCGCGCTCAATATTACGGTAATCCCACCCGAGCCGGTGCTCTGGGATTTTACGACTGCGACGCCGACGAGCGGACTGCCCCCCGATGTTTCCGGCGGCACCATCGTCCAGCGCAACAATTTCGGCACTACTCAGACGCTCACCACGGTCTCCGTTTCTAGTGGTTACACGGGTGTGTCCGGTACGTCCAATGCTGGCGCTGCGGCCCGGGTTGGTTCGCTTAACCTCGCCGAAGGGGGCTCTGCATTTTTTGAATTCACGCTTACCCCCGCCGCCGCCCGCCAACTCTCAGTCACCGCTCTCAGCTTTGGCGCGCGCAGTACCGCTACCGGCCCGCAGTCTTACACCCTTTTCGTCGTCAACGGTGCTGCTGAGCCCGCGCTCATCGCCAGTGGTCCCTTGGCCAATAACAGCGTCTGGACGCGCATCACACCCAGTTTTCTGCCAGTCGTTAGCGACCCCGCCACGTCGGTTACTTTCCGCCTGTATGGTTGTAACGGCACCGGCAATGCCGGTGTGAATACCGCCAACTGGCGCATCGATGACCTCTCAGTTCAGCTCACCACGGGCACCGCTCTCACCGCTGGCTCCACCAAGGATCGTCGCCTTACCAATCTCTCCTCCCGAGTCCGCACCGCTAACGCCCCTGATATCGCCATTGCCGGTTTCACTATTGCGGGCACCGCCTCGAAACTCGTCCTTATCCGCGCCGCCGGGCCCACGCTCGGCGCCCTCGGGGTGACCGGCACGCTTACCGCACCCAAACTTGAGTTGTTCCGTGGTTCTTCCGTTATTGAAACCAACACCGGTTGGACCACCGCCGCAAACCCCGCCGCGATTGCCGCCGGCGCCAGCAGCTCAGGCGCCTTTGCTTTTGCCGCTGGCAGCACTGATTCGGCCATTCTCACCACACTCACCCCCGGTGGTTACACCGCGCAGATCAGCTCCGGGACTGGCCCTACTGGTGTCGGCCTGATCGAGGTTTACGATCTCTCCACCGCCACCCCTAGCCAAAATCTCGTTAACCTTTCCACTCGTGCGCTCGCGGGCACCGGCAACGAAACGCTCATCTCCGGTTTGATTATAGGAGGCACGTTGCCGAAACGCGTCCTCATCCGCGCTGCCGGTCCCGCGCTCGCCGCCTTTAACCTAACCGGCGTTCTCGCTCGTCCGCAGCTCACGCTTTTTTCCGGTAATACGCCCATCTTCGTGAACGCTGGCTGGAGCACCTCGAGCGATGCCGCTGCGATTACCACCGCATCAGCGCAAGCCGGCGCGTTTGCCTTCTTGGCCGGCAGCGCCGATGCCGCTATGATTGTGACGCTCGCTCCCGGCGCTTACACTGCGCAAGTCTCCGGCGTCGGTGGCACCACCGGCCTCGCCCTCGTTGAGGTCTACGAATTGCCGTAAGCCTCCCGATCCTTCGATGAATCGCCGCGGGATCTTTGCGCTCTTGATGGCTGTCGCCCTTGTAGCGGTGGCGGCGTTACTTTTGCGCCCGTCGGCGCCGCCCGCAGTCTCACCTCCGCCGCTCTCCGCCACAGGATCGATTACCTCGGTTAGTCCCGCCGACCTCTCGGCCGAGCGCGCCTCCCTCGCTGCCGCCATCCAGCTGGCTGACCCTCGGGCTCGCGCCCGTGCTTTGGGACAGGCGTTTCAGGCGCTTCTCGAACGTGATTTCGAGGCTGCGCTCCTTGCGTTGTACGCGCTTCCGCGTGGAGGCGATTACGACACCGCGCTTTTTTTGCTGTTGGATGCGTTGCATCGTCGCGACCCTGACCGCGCCCTCGCGCTCGCTCGCACCCTTGCAACGAGCCGCGAACAGGCCGTGATCTACAACGTATTTTTCGACACCTTTGCGCGTGAAAATCTCGCGACGGCCGTCTCCCGTCTCGCTTTAGTCCCTGATGGTCTTGGCCGCGAAAATTCCCTACGCGCGCTCGCCGGCGTCTGGCTACGCGCCGATACTGCCGCCGCGCTCGCCTGGGCACAACAGCTTCCGCTATTTGATCGTTCGCCCGCGCTGGAAAGTGCGCTTCACGAACTCGTACGCACCGATCCGCTGCAGGTCATCGAACTGGCGCAAACTTCCCTCACCGGTCCCGCGCTTGAGCGCACCTTGTTTCTGGCGGTGCAGAAACTCACCCTCACCGACCCCGGCGCCGCTGCGGGCTTTGTCCCGCTCATGCCAGCGGGCGACACGCACACGCGCGCCGCGCTCGAGGTAGCCCGCGCTCTCGCCGTGAAAAATCCTGTCGCGGCCCTCGACTTGATTGCACAGCTCCCGTCTGGCTTCGCGTCCACGCTTGCGCTCAATAGCGTGCTCACGAGTTGGGCCGCCACCGCGCCCGCCGCCGCGGCGCAGTACGTTGCCGCGCTGCCAACGGGTCCGGGGCAAGACGCCGCCGCGGCGCATCTCGCTGGGCTACTGGCTCGCGAACCGGCCAACGCGCTCGCTTGGGCCCAATCGCTGCCCGCCGCCACGGCCCGAGATGCCGCGCTCGTAAGCTTAGCCTCAGCTTGGGCGCAGACGGACCCCGCCTCCGCTACGCGTTGGGCTAGCACGCAGCCTGCCGGCGCCACCGTCACGGCCGCGCTCACCGGCGCGCTTTCTTATTGGGTACTCTCCGACGCTGCGGCCGCCCGCGATTTCGTGACTACGCTGCCCGCCGCGACCCAGCGCGCCGCCGCCGCGTCCATCGCGCAGCAACTCGCCCAGCGCGACCCTGTCAGCACGCTCGCGTGGGCTCATATCCTTGCGACCCCTGCAGCCCGCGAAGCCGCCGTTGCTGCTGCCTATGCGCGTTGGTTCGATAACGCCCCTGCGGCCGCTCGCACCTGGCTGGACGCGGCTAATCTGCCGAGTGAATTTAAAAATCGGCTCCGTACTCCGGTGGCTCGATAGGCGTCCTTCTTTCACAATTTCACTCCTCGGTTCTCGACATGCCGAGTTGTGCCGCCAAAGGATCATCGCCGATGAAAACACGTTTTGCTTTCTTAATCCCCGTCCTCGTCCTCTTGGTCTCGGTCGCTTCGGCCGCCGATAAAGCCGGCGCCTGGACCTCGATGTTCAACGGTAAAGACCTTTCCGGCTGGAAAGCCACCGAAGAAGGTCCTGGCTCCTTCACCGTCGAAGACGGCGTCCTTAAAATCGGCACTGGCCGCGCGCATCTTTTTTACGGCGCCGATGGTAACGCCTCTTTCAAAAATTTCGAGTTCAAGGCCAAGGTGAAAACCACCAAGGGCTCGAATTCTGGCATCTACATCCACACCGCCTACGAGACTAAGGGCTGGCCCAGCAAAGGCTACGAGTGCCAAGTCAACTCCACGCACACCGACCGTAAAAAAACCGGCGGGCTGTACGCCGTGCAGGATGTCTTAGATAAAGCTCCCAGTACCGACGAGGTCTGGTTCGATTATTATATCAAAGTCGAAGGCAAGCGCATCGTGATTCAGATCGACGGCAAGACCACCGTAGATTGGACCGAGCCCACCGATTGGGATCCCTCGAAAACCCTTAAGAACATGAACGGCCGCAAACTCAGCTCTGGTACGATTGCCCTGCAGGGCCACGACCCCAAGAGCGTGACTTATTACAAGGATCTCATGATCCGCGCGCTACCGTAATTGGACTGAGAGCACGGGTGAGAAGTCCCCGCATGGCGCGGGGACTTTTGAGGAGGCCGCGCCCAGCCTGGACGAGATGGCCCAGCGCATGGCCAAGGTGCAGGCCGCCGGCTGCGCCTGGCTGGTGACCGAGCATGAGGGCCAGATCACCGGCTATGGCTATTACGCCCAGTTTCGTGACCGCAGCGCCTATCGCTTCACCGTCGAGGACAGCATTTATGTCCGCGACGATGTGCGCGGCCAGGGCGTGGGCAAGGCCCTGGTGGCGGCGCTGCTGGATCATGCGGCGCGGCGCGGCTTTCGGCAGATGATTGCGGTGATTGGGGATAGCGAGAATGTCGGCTCCGTTGGGCTGCATTTGTCGCTGGGCTTTCGCCAGATCGGCGTGATGCGGGCTGTCGGGCTGAAATTTGGCCGCTGGGTGGATATCGTGACCATGCAGCGGCCTTTGGGAGAGGCGGATCGTTCCATTCCGGTGTAATATCGCCGCCATGACGATCCTTGACGCCCAAGACCCCTATCCCCGCAACCTGGTTGGCTATGGCGCCAATCCGCCTGATCCGCGCTGGCCGGGGGGGGCGCGTGTCGCGCTCAGCTTCGTGCTGAATTACGAGGAAGGCGCCGAGAATACGGTCCTGAACGGCGATGCTGGCAGCGAGCTTTACCTGCATGAGGTGCCGGGCGGCTCGCCGGTGCTGGGCGACCGGAACCGGACGGTGGAAAGCCAGTTCGATTATGGCGCGCGGGCCGGGGCGTGGCGGGTGCTGCGGCTTTTTGCCGAGCGTGGCCTCAAGCTCACCGTCTATGGCGTGGGCCGGGCGCTGGAGCTGCACCCCGAGATGGCCGCCGCCTTCA
>RGAX01000075.1 GCA_009919985.1 Opitutaceae bacterium | reverse complement strand
TGCGCTTCATCAACGCATCCGTATCCGACTCCAACCACTGGTTGAGGGCGGCGACGCCACCCGCCGCCAATGAAGTTCCTAAAATCAACAGAACTAGTTGCGAGGTGCTGTACACCGGCCGAGCGGCCGCGTACGCCGCCAACGCCGTCAGCACCGAAAGCAGGCTCAAGCGGGGCTTGGTAAGCTCGAGGTAATCAGAAAATTTCGCGGGGCTGGTCGCGACGGTGGGTTCGGCGGTCATATTCATTTATTTCACGGAATGCGCTTCCACGACGTCGCGATGCGCGAGCCAAGTCAGCCCAAAAGTAGTCACTAGCGTCGCTGCGCCCACTAGCACATGTCCGGTCGTCATCGCGGCTGAGCGTTGGCTCCAAATAATCCAAGCCCCCAACAATACTTGTAGAGCCAGCAAATTCACCAGCACTGCTGCACCGCACCGCAGCAGTAGCGTCGCTGCGCGATCCCGCCAGATTTTAACAGCAAACCACACGAGCGCCACCGACAACACTACCGCCATGCAACGGTGCGCAAAATGGATGCCCACGCGGAAATTCCATGCCGGTGGTAACCAACTCCCGTCGGGCGCCGAGGCCGGAAACGTCGGGATTGCCATCCCTGCGAAGCTGTGGCGCATCACCGCGGCGATTGCGAGTTGGACAAAAATCAGCCCGCAACAGATTGCTCCTGCGCGGCGCACCCCGCAGCTTATCGGCGTTGCCCGCGTGATCCAGCCGCGCGAGAGCGCGCAAGCGATGGCGATCAACGTGCAGGCAAAAAGTTGTGCGAGGCACGCATGAAGCATCGCGAAAAGCCGGCCCACACTGGTGTCCACCATCGCGACGTGCAGGTGATCGAGTAATACCCTTAACCCACCCACAAGCGCCTGAAATAAAACCAACGCCACGGCAAACAGCGCGAGCTTACGTAGCCACGTCCGCGACTCTGTGCGCCACAACACCATGGCTAGGATAATCGTCACCGCGCTCATCACACTCGCGCTCAGTCGGTGCGAATGCTCCGCAAATTTATCGATCTCAGTCAGCCAGCCCGCGGGGTTCACTGAGCCATTCGAGAGTGGCCAGTCCAGAAACGCCATTCCTGCTCCGATGCTGGTCGTGAACGCCCCGAGCGCCACCAGGATGAAAACCCACGCGCTGCCTAAATAGGCAAACCAGGCGACTGCAGGTTTATAGTCCGAAGTGCGATGCGAATGAGCGGCGGCGGTCATGATGAAAACGTTTTCCGAACAGAAACCACGCTTCTGCTCGCGGCAAACCCTTTGACAAAATTATGCCGCGGCGAATCCGTAGTGATATGAATTCTTATAACCGGCCGGGCGGCTGGATCGGCGGCGCCACGCTGCTGCTGGTCCTCAGCGCCTGCGGCCAACCGCCCGCGCCTGTCGCCCCTGTGGCCGTGCCCGCCGCTGCCAAGACGGTCGCGGCACGCTACCCTCTGACTGGCGAAATCACCGGCGTCGAGGCCACGCGCAAGGTCTTGATCGTGCAACATGATGAGATTAAAGGCTACATGCCCGCGATGACGATGGAGTTCCTCGTTAGCGCCGCCGATCTCGCCGCCGCCAAACCCGGCCAACGCATTCGCGCCGAGATGATTCCGAGCCCAGACGGCGACTTCCGTTTGGAGAAAATTTGGCCCGATGACCGCGCCACCACCACCGCTGTGGCCGCCGCGGCCCGTGGCCTACGAGAAAATACCATGAACCGCGGTAAAAACGCCTACCGCGAAGTCGGCGAGGCGATGCCGGATTTTACGCTCTACAATCAAGCCGGCCAGGCGATCCCTAGTGGTCATTTTCGCGGTAAAAAAGTGATGATGAATTTCATCTTCACTCGTTGTCCGGTCGCCACGATGTGTCCGGCCTCGACCGCGAAGATGATGGCTACGCAAAAACTCGCGCGCGAAGCCGCTGTCGCAGGCATTGAATTTGTCTCGATCACGCTCGATCCAGCTTTCGATACGCCGGCTGTCTTGCAGGAATACGCAGCGGTACGAGGCATTGATACCCAAAATTTTTCGTTCCTCACTGGGCCTGAGACTGCGATCCGCGATTTACTCACGCAGTTTGGCATCATCGCAGAATTCGAAGGCGACTTGCTCAAGCACACACTCGCGACTGTGTTGATTGATGAACGCGGTAAGATCATCCACCGCGCCGATGGCAGTGTATGGGAACCGCGCGAGTTTGTCTCGAAGATGAAGGCCATCAAATGAGCCTAAATCCGTCGACCTTGGGACTCTCAGCTGGGCAACGCCGGCAAATCGCGTTCATCACGGCGGCGGCGTTAGCCGTATTTTTATTTTTCCGATTTTTGCCTACCGGCACGAATCTAAATCACATGGATTTCCGATTGAGCGGAAAAAATTCTGTGGATTATTGCGACCCATCGAACCCGCAGTTTATTCCCGTGCTCGCCGCGCGCTCGCCGGTGAAAATGACGTTAAAAACCGAGGATGCGCCGAGAACGGGCGAACCGCTTTTGGTCACTCTGACGCTGGTCACCGCTGGTGGAAAACCGATTGCGCCCGAGGACCTACTAGTCATGCACGCGAAGAAGCTGCACTTGTTGATCACGGATCCGACCTTGACCGAATATCAGCATGTGCACCCCGAGCCAACGCGTCGCCCCGGCGAATGGCGTTTTTTCTTCACGCCGCGGCTCGGCGGTACGTACCGATTCTTTGCTGATTTCACTCCGGTGGCGACGGCGCGCAGCCTCTACGCCAACGCCGATTTGGTGGTGGAAGGCGTGCGGCTCAACTTAGGCTACGTCGTGGGTGAATCGCCCGCTGGGAACGTGACCTCATGGACCGCAGTGCAAGGCGGTTATGTTTTTAATCTCGAGCCGGCTTCTTTGCCGGTGCGTGCGCGGCAGGTGGCTGATTTGAAATTTAGCATTAAGAAAACCGACGGTGGCATAGTGCCGCTCGAGCCGGTGATGGATGCTTACGCCCACCTCGTGGCGTTTGATGCTAAGCGCAGCGGCTTCGCGCATCTGCACCCGATGGAAACCGATTTGAGCCGACGGCCGGATGCGATGCTGCCTACCTTGGCGTTTAAAATCACGATCCCCGAAGCGGGGCGTTACGTGATCTGGGCGCAGGTCAACCTTGCGGGGAGCGAGGTGTTCGTGCCGTTTTGGTTCGACGTGGTACCGTGAGCGGCGCTGAGGGCGCGGGCGTTATTTCTCCAGCGTGGCGCTGAGTTGGTAGTCGAGGTAGAGCTCGACGTTGAGCGAATCGAGCGGGCGCACGAGCACGGGGCTGTCGAGGCCGGTGACGGTGACGACGTTGGCGCCGAGTTGTTCGCGAGTTTTGGAAATTTGCTCGCGGATGAGTTGCATGAGCCGCTCGCGTTGTTGCTCGGCTCCGGCGACGGCGAGGGTTGTGGAGACGATGCGTACCTCGGCGTCGGCGGGGACTTCCACGCGAGCGATAAATTGGGTGACTCGCCGAATGATCTCGAAAATCTCAGCCTCGGGAGCCAATGGGCAGAGGACGCGGAGGTTCGTTTGGAGCGAACCGGGGGTGGTGTTAGATCGGCTGGAAAGATAGCTGGCGTTGTTGCTGCCGCCAAAGATGCGGGCCGGGCCTTGGTGGAGTTGGAAGGTGTTGGAACTCTGGATGGCGGTCGAGAGGCGGCGCACTATTTCCTGAATCGCCGCAGCCTGGCGCTCGGGTTCTTTGAGGGTGCTACGGATCGAGACGTTGGCGCAGAGGTAATCGGCGGGTTGCACGATCGAAACTGCCGGCGCGCCGTGTGTGGGCTCAAAGGCGAACGAAAGACTTGCGGAGTTGTTCACCGCGCACACGGGACTCACGGCTGCGGCGAGTATGAAAAAAGCGAGGAGGACCCGACGGCTGCAGGTGATGACTGGGAGGGTTCGCATCAGAATCGGAGGTGTTTTACGGTGAGGCCCTTGTTGATGAGCTGCTTTAGGGCAGCGATGCCGATTTTGAGGTGGTCGTTCACGTAGGTGGCATCGACTTCCTTGTCGCTCTCGGCGGTTTTTACCCCTTCTGGAAACATCGGTTGATCGGAGACGAGCAATAGCGCGCCGGTCGGGATTTGATTAAAAAACCCCGTCATGAAGATCGTCGCCGTCTCCATATCGACGGCGAGTACATGGATTTTTTTGAGGTATTTTTTAAACGTTTCGTCGTGCTCCCAGACGCGGCGGTTGGTCGTGTAAATGGTGCCAGTCCAGTAATCACGGGAGAAATCGCGAATCGTCGTCGAGATGGCTTTTTGCAGTGCGAAGGCCGGCAGTGCGGGCACTTCGGGTGGGAAATAATCGTTACTCGTACCTTCGCCGCGGACGGCAGCGATGGGTAAAATCAGGTCACCGATTTCAGCCCGGTGTTTCACGCCGCCGCATTTGCCGAGGAAAAGAACCGCCTTGGGTTTGATCGCGCTCAGTAGATCCATCACGGTCGCCGCGGTGGCGCTACCCATGCCGAAATTGATGATCGTGATATCGCCCGCGGTGGCGGAGGACATGGGCTTGTCTTTGCCGTTCACCGGCACGCGGTGCCACTGGGCGAAGAGCTGGACGTAGCGATCGAAGTTGGTGAGCAGGATGTAGTCGCCAAACTTGTTTAATGGAACACCGGTGTAACGTGGCAGCCAGTTCTCGACGATTTCGCGGCGGTTCTTCATGGCTTTAGGTTTAGCGGGTGCCGAGGCGAAGGACACGCAAAAGTTGTGGGTAGCAACCGAGAACAGAGATTTCTGTTTTTCTGATTTATGTTCCGGCAGGAGTCGTGTCTACCTAGTGAGCGCGCTGCCGGTGCCGCGGCGCGTTTCCTGCCGATGCCTCACCCTGCTTTTCTCGATTCCGCCGATCCCACGATCTACGCGTTGCGAACGACCGCTCCCGGGCCGACGGGAAAACTACCCCTGACGGCCCAGCTTTTGCGCGGCGCCACCAGTGGATATGTTTTTGGCATGACGCAAAATGCTGGTATGGGCTGGGACCCCCGCAAACTGCTCGGCAAGGAGTTTTTAATTCTCAGCACACAGGGTGGCATTCGCGCGCCCGACGGCACTGCGATCGCTCTTGGTTATCACACCGGGCACTGGGAGGTTGGCTTATTGATGGAAGAAGCGGCCCGGACTTTTGCGGCGCATGGGGCTACGCCGTTTGCAGGCTACGTGAGCGACCCGTGTGACGGCCGCTCCAACGGCACGACGGCGATGTTTGATAGTTTGCCGTTTCGCAATGACGCAGCGGTGGTGTTTCGTCGGTTGATCCGGTCGTTGCCGACCTGTCGTGGTGTGGTCGGGGTGGCGACCTGCGACAAGGGGCTCCCGGCTATGATGATGGCGTTGGCGGGAACGAAACATTTACCCGGCGTGTTGGTGCCGGGTGGGACCACGCTCAAAGCCGAAGAGGCCGAGGACACCGCAAAAGTGCAGACGCTGGCGGCGCGTTTTGCGCAGGGAGAAATCACGCTCGATTACGCCGCGCAGATGGGGTGTCGCGCGTGCGGCTCACCTGGCGGCGGGTGTCAATTTATGGGTACGGCGGCGACCTCGCAGGTCGTAGGCGAAGCGCTTGGGTTGTCCTTGCCGCACTCAGCGCTCAGTCCCTCGGGCTCGGCGGTATGGCGCGACATGGCGCGACGCTCGGCCCTGGCCGTGATGGCGATGGAGAGTACCGGCAAGACCATGGCTGGGATATTGACGGACGATGCGGTGCACAACGCCATGGTGGTGCACGCGGCGGTCGGCGGTTCGACCAATCTGGTGCTGCACGTGCCGGCGATCGCGCACGCGGCCGGGCTACGCCGTCCAACGGTGGAGGATTGGGCGCGGATCAATGCGCAGGTGCCTCGATTGGTGGATGTGTTGCCCAACGGGCCGACTCATTATGCGACGGTGGACGTGTTCCTGGCGGGCGGTGTGCCCGAGGTGATGCTGCGCCTACGAGAGCTCGGGTTACTCCGGCTCGATGCGCTGACGGTGACAGGGCAAACCCTGGGTGAGAATCTGGCGTGGTGGGAGCAATCAGAACGACGCGCGCGCTTTCAGCAAAAGCTACGCGACCTCGACGGTATCGATCCGGCCAAGGTCATTCTCGCGCCTGATCGTGCGCGTGCCGCGGGGATGACCAGTACGGTATCCTTTTTGCGCGGCAACCTCGCCCCCGAGGGCGCGCTCGTTAAAAGCACGGCAATCGACCCCACCTTACTTGATGGCGAAGGCGTGTTTTTCCACGAGGGACCGGCGCGCGTCTTTGGTTCGGAAGATGCCGCGATCACGGCAATTAAGTCGCGCGGATCCGATGCGCTGCGGCAGGGCGAAATCGTGGTGTTGTGTGGGATCGGGCCGACCAGTGGGATGCCCGAGACTTACCAGATCACCTCCGCCCTCAAATATCTGCCGAAGGCCAAGGGTGTGGTGCTACTTACGGACGGACGTTTTTCCGGCGTGTCGACCGGGCCTTGCATCGGCCACATCAGCCCCGAGGCATGGGCAGGGGGGCCGCTGGGCAAATTACGTGATGGTGATGTGCTGCGTGTGCGCATTGATACGCGTCGACTTGAAGGTTCAGTAGATTTTGTTGGCGGGTCTAATACCACAGCCTCGACCGATCCTAACGCCGAACTCGCGGCCCGGCCGATCTGCGAAAAACTTACCCCCGATCCCAACATCCCGGCCGACACCGAACTGTGGGCTGCGCTCCAAAGTGTGAGCGGCGGCAGTTGGGGTGGCTGCGTCTACGACGTACCTCGCATTAAAGCACTGCTGAACCGACCTTCCTGCCCATGATCCTGATCTACCCCGCTTTTGATCATCTTGTCGCTGTCATCGACACTCGCACGCTACGGCTCGACGTATCGCTCGACACGCTTTTCACCCAGGCCGACCCCGCCGCGTTTTTGCGCGGTAAGCTTGCGAACGCACCGGCGGCTAGGGTCCCAGAAAAAGTCTCTGCGCCGCTGCAGTCGCAGGAAGTGTGGGCGGCCGGCGTAACGTATTTTCGTAGTATGACCGCGCGTAAAGAAGAGTCAAAAGGTACGGGCGGCGGGACCTTTTACGACCGTGTCTATCACGCCGAGCGACCGGAGATCTTCTTTAAGGCTACTCCGCACCGCGTGTCCGCGAACGGCGAGCCGGTGCGTATCCGTGGTGATTCCAAGTGGAATGTACCTGAGCCCGAGCTTACGCTCGCGATCAACGCGCAGGGTCGCATTTTTGGTTATACTATCGGTAACGATATGAGCTCCCGCGATATCGAGGGCGAAAACCCCCTCTACCTCCCACAGGCCAAAGTTTACGACCGCTCGGCGGCGCTCGGGCCGGCATTGCTTGTCACGGATGAAGCACTGCCACTGACGACGGAAATTTCCATCGTGATCCAGCGTGACGGGGCAGACGTGTTCGCGGGTTGTACGACCCTCAGCCAGATCAAGCGCACCTTTGTCTCGCTCGCCGAATTTCTGTTTCGCGACAACGCGTTTCCTCGAGGCTGCTACCTCATGACGGGCACAGGAGTGGTCCCGCCTGATAATTTTACGCTGCTTAGCGGCGACGAAGTCCGTATCACCATTGCGCCCATCGGCACGCTCGTTAACTCCATCGCATAAATTTATGAGTCTCACTGGAAAAAGTCTGCTCGCCGGTCAGCCCGGCGCCACCGGCGGCGTGACCTTTCGCGCGATCAATCCCGCTACGGGCGAAACGCTCGCGCCCGATTTTCACGAAGCCTCGCTCGTCGAGGTCGACACCGCGCTGCAGGCGGCGGCGCAGGCCTTTGCAGATTACCGCGAACGTCCTGCGGCCACGCGCGCGCAACTGCTCGAGGCCATCGCCACCGAGATCGAGGCGCTCGGCGACGTGCTTCTCCAACGCGCCCACGCCGAGACCGGCCTCCCGCTCGCGCGTCTCACCGGCGAACGCGCACGCACCTGTGGCCAGCTCCGTTTGTTTGCCGCCGTTGTGCGCGACGGTTCTTGGATCGATGCACGCATCGATCCGGCTCTGCCTGAGCGGCAACCGCTCCCACGACCCGATCTGCGGCGCATGTTGATCGCGCTCGGGCCGGTCGTCGTTTTTGGGTCGAGCAATTTTCCTTTCGCGTTCTCGGTCGCGGGCGGCGACACGGCATCAGCGCTTGCGGCCGGTTGCTCGGTCGTTGTGAAAGCCCATCGCGCGCACGCGGGCACCGCCGAACTTGTCGCTCAGGCCGTGGTGCGTGCGGTTGCGGCGTGCGGTTTGCCGGCGGGGCTATTTTCTCTCGTGCACGGCGGCGGTACGAGTGTTGGTATCGCGATGGTGAAACATCCGGCGACCACCGCGGTGGGTTTCACCGGTTCACATGCGGCGGGGCGTGCGTTGTGCGACGCGGCGGCGGCGCGGGCGCATCCGATTCCGGTGTTTGCGGAAATGAGCAGCTTGAACCCGGTGTTTCTTTTACCCGGTGCCGTGCGCGAGCGCGGCGCGGCGATTGCGACGGGTTTATTGGGTTCGTTCACACTCGGCGTGGGGCAATTCTGCACCAAGCCCGGTCTCGTGTTTGTGCAGCGCGGCGCGGAGACGGATGCGTTTCTCCAAGCACTCGCGACCGGCGTTCAAGGTGCGGCGTGCGCGACGATGCTCACCCCCGGAATTCGCACGGCCTTTGAGGGGAATCGACAAAAGATCACGGCGCTCGCGGGGGTCACGTTGCTCGCCACCGCCCAAGCTGCGCCCGTCGCTCAGAAAACCGAGGGCCAGCCAAGTGTCGCCCTCACCAGTGCCGCAAATTTCCTCAAACATCCGGAGCTTGCGACGGAGGCGTTTGGGCCGTTCACGCTCGTTGTATGCGGGGAAACTCCCGCCGAACTTCTTGCCTGCGCCCGAGCGCTCGAAGGCCAACTCACCGCGACCCTCCACGGCAACGCCGAGGACCTTGGCGCCGCGCGCGCGTTGGTCGCTTTGCTTGAGCAGAAAGCCGGTCGCCTTGTCATCAATGCCTTTCCCACGGGTGTCGAAGTGAGCCACGCGATGCACCACGGTGGGCCCTCGCCGGCGGCGAGCGATGCGCGCTTCACCTCGGTTGGCACGGCGGCGTTGCTGCGGTTTGCGCGGCCCGTGTGTTATCAAGGCTTCCCGGCGGCGTTGTTGCCGGCGGCGCTCCAAGACGCGAACCCACTTGGACTCATGCGACTGGTTAACGGCGTGCGCACCACTGCGCCGATGTAACCATCCGCATTCTTACCCCGTTTTCAAAAACACATGCCTCGCATTCTGCTCCTAGCGTTTGCAGTACTTTTTCTCTACGCCCACGCGGCCTCGGCGGCGGTGCAGCGCGCCCTCGTGGGGCGCACCCCCGAAGGCGTCGAAGTCGAGAGCTTCACCCTTACGAATGCCCACGGCTCCTCCGCTAAGATCCTCACCTTAGGTGCAACGTTGGCCGATCTGCGCATGCCGGATCGCACCGGCAAATTCGCTGCCATGGTCAACGAGATCATCCCGACTCCTCGTGGCTTGGCGGAGGGCTTTCCGCAATCCGGCGCCGTCATGGGCCGCGTAGCCAACCGAATAGCCCACGCCCGCTTCACGCTCGATGGCCGCACCTACGTGCTCACGCCCAACTCGCCCCCGCACCACATGCACGGTGGCAAGCGCGGTTTTAAATTCGTCGTCTGGCGCCCCGAGGTGCCCGACGCCGGCCGCTCGTCTAGTGTGCGGCTCAGCTACATCAGCGTCGCGGGCGAGGAAGGTTATCCCGGCACGCTCAATGTTTCGGTCACGTACACGTTGACCGACGACGATACGCTGCGCCTCGATTACGCCGCGACGACCAGCGCACCCACGCCGCTCAACCTCACCAATCACGCTTATTTTAACCTCAACCCCGGTGCCGACGTCATCGACTACTTGGTCGAGATCGCCGCCGAGCGTTACACCGCCGTCGATGTCGAGAAGCTCCCCACCGGCGCCTTGCCTCCCGTGCGCGGTACCGTTTTCGATTTCACGCGCCCCACGCGCTTGGGTAGCCGGGCAGGGGACTTGGGCCCGCGCGCGATCTACGACCACAACTACGTCATCAACCGCCCCGCTAGCGACGCCTCCCTCCGCTTTGCTGCCCGAGTGAGCGATGCGGTGAGTGGCCGCCAGGTCGAGGTGTGGACGACGGAGCCGGGGATGCAGCTCTACACGAGTACCCTCAACGCCTCACCCGTGGCCGGGCGTAAGGCTTATGTGTGCCTCGAGACGCAGCATTTCCCTGACTCGGTCAATCACCTCACGTTTCCCTCCACGATCGTGCGCCCCGGCACGCCCTTCCGTTCGACGACCGAATACCGTTTTTCCTCGCGATAACTCCCTCGCGGATAAGGGAAAAAAGAAAAACGCTCCGTTCGCTGGAACTTTCGGCGACTTGTGTTATCTATATACACGTAAGTATAATTTCTCCTCCGCTTAGCGGGGGAGATTGGGGTAAGTAAGAAAGCAAAGGCCGGTCACGTAGGGGTACGTGACCGGCCAACTTTTTTTAGGTCACAGCGATGTTGGGGCGCCTTCGCTGGATCGACGACCCGCACGTTGGGACCTACGGTACGCTTTCCGTGACGGTGGCGAGCGGCGAGCTTTCGTTTACGCCTAACTCGGCGCCCGCGCCCGCAGCTTCGCCGGGAGGACGCTGCTCATCCGTGGTATTGGTCCTTCGCTGACGAGCTTCGGCATCTCCGGCGCGCTGGCTGATCCTGCGCTCACGATCCACCAAGACAGCAAGGTCATCGCCACCAACGAAGGTTGGGCGAACAGTGCGGCGATCACGACGGCGGCAATCCAGACCGTAGCGTTCACCTTGCCTAGAGGCAGCAAGGACTCCGCCGTGTTGCTCACGCTCAATCCAGGCGCTTACACCGCGCAGATCAAATCAGCGAAGAACGCATCCTCGGGTGTCGCGCTGATCGAGATTTACGAAGTGCCGTGAGGCTATTCTGCTTCATCCGACAGCACGCACCGACGGCCCCAGGCCCGTCGATTGGGCTATCCGTTCCCCTGAAAATCGGTCGTCCGTTGGGCCGCCGAGTGCATGTTTACCGACCAGCGGGACCCCAGCTTTGCCCGAATTTTAGCTGTTCCAATAGCTGAACGTCGCTCGGGAACGAACCCTACGGGCGAGTCAAATTTGCACCGCGCCGGGAATACCGGTATCAAACGTGGCGAGCTTCAGGCCCGCGGATTCGGCAAGCTGCACCAGATAGGCGTCGGAGGTTTTTGCCGCGGTGCTGGCCCACGAGGCGAGCGAGGGCAATGGCGCGTTGGCAACGAATCCACCTGTGTGCTTCTTCATTTCGGCCAGAGCTTTTTGGGCATCAGCGAGCGAAAAGCGCAGCGTCTGCATGGTGACGCGGATGAAACCAAGCTCGACGTGGGCGCACGTGGCGAGCGCGTCAAAGCCGGCGGCCTTTGCCCACGCGTGGAAGTGGGCGTGTTCAGCGGCAGTGGGATGGCTCCACGCCATCAGCGCGTTCACATCCAACAGGTATTTCACGGGAAGTCAGCCAGGGCGGCCTTGATGTCGGTCAGGCTGACGGTGGGCAGATTTTTTCCGCCGGCGTTGTAGGGGAGCCCGGAAACCGGATGGTAGCGCAAGACGAGCCGGGGTCGGGGCGCGGGTGCAAGAGGCAGCAGTGCGGAGCGAATATGAGCGGAAACGGTGCGATGAGCGGCCCTGGCGGCGGCGCGAATTTTACGGGCCTCTTCCGGTGAAACTTTGAAGGTGATCGCAACCATGGCGTATGACGGTCTTACCGGCTCGGGTGGATGTCAAGGCACGCAACCCTCCAAAGCGATTGGACGACCATGGCCTTGATCGTTTTTCTGCCGCTGGCGGTTACGGTGCGGCTGCCGCTTCCAGATCGATAGAGGCAACCCAGTCGG
>RGAX01000074.1 GCA_009919985.1 Opitutaceae bacterium | reverse complement strand
GCGCTCCAGAATAGTGTGAAGATTCTTTTGATTATCTTCCTGGAGAACAGAGAACCCGCCCCAGCGGCTTTCTTCGGCGGGAACGGGGTTATTTTTCAACCACGCCCCATTCGCGTACCGGTAGAAATCGTCCTGCGGACGAATTTCGGGATCGAAATTCTTCGGATTGATTTCAGCGTGAGCCAGAGCGGTCAACGCGAGGACAAAGGCGGCTTGGGCCGAGCGGGCGATAGTTTGCATGGGTCAAACTTTCTCTGGCCTACGCGCCGTGCAAGCCCGTTATTGCCAGCTGTAGTGCAGAAAAAAGCCCCGGCCGGAGCCGGGGCTTGAGCAAAACGAAATTAACCGTGCTCAGCGCAGGAACGCTTCGTGCAAGCCGCCGTCGACGGTGACGATCTGGCCGGTAGTTTTGCTGAGGCGCTGCGACACGAGAAGGAAATACGCTTCCGCTTGGTCGGCGGGCGTGATCGGCGCTTTCGTGAGCGTTCGGTCGGCGTAAAACTGAGCCAGTTTCGAGACGAGGGAATCGGTCGCTTCGTCGTCCTTATAAGGAATGTTGTATTTCGCGAGTGAGCCAATGACACGATCACGCGGGAACATCGCGGAGCCTTGCACGACGGTAGCGGGAGCGACGCCGTTCACACGCACCAGCGGCGCGAGTTCCATGGCGAGTTCACGCACGAGATGATTGGCGGCGGCCTTTGAGCAGTCGTAGGCAAGCGAACCCTTTTTTGCGACGGCGGCATTGGCCGAAGTCGTGAGCACGAGCTGACCCTTGAGACCCTGTTCTTTCCAGGTCTTGAGCGCTTCGTCGCCGACGATGTAGCTGCCGGTAACGTTGACGCCAAAGGTGAACGCCCACTTGTCGTCGGGGATGTGGCCGGTGGTATCACTCGGCCAGAAGACGCCGGCGGTGACGCAGATCGAGTCAAAGCCGCCATAAGCGAGCGCAACATCGTCGAGCATAGCGCGCACGCTGGCGCGATCAACGATGTTGGCCGCAAGACCGAGCGCGGGACCGCAGGCCGAAAGTCCGGAACCGGCGACGCCGATACCGACGCCATATTTGTCGGTGATCTCTTTGGCCGTGGCTTGCGCCGTCTCGATCTTCATATCGACGCACACAATGTGAGCGCCCTCTTTGACGATGCGGTGCGCGGTTTCTTTACCGATGCCGGAGCCGGCGCCGACGACGATGACGACTTGGCGCGCGAGCTCTTTCTCGGCGGGCATGCGCTTCAATTTTGCTTCTTCCAAGAGCCAGTATTCGATGTCGAAGGCTTCCTGCTGCGAGAGTGCGATATAGGTGTCGATCGCCTCGGCGCCGCGCATGACTTCAACCGCGCAGGTATAAAATTCGGCGGTAACGCGACTCTCGGATTTGTCTTTGCCCCAAGCGATCAAACCGACGCCAGGAATGAGAACGACCGTTGGATTCGGGTCGCGCATCGCCGGCGAGTTGGCGTGTTTACACTTGGTGTAATACGCGGCGTAGTCCTTGCGGTAAGCCTCGAGACCGGCGGCGAGTTTTTGCTTTAGCGCGGCGGTGTCTTCGGCCTGCGGATTCCAGTCGACGTAGAGTGGCTTGATCTTCGTGCGGAGGAAATGGTCGGGGCAGCTCGTGCCGAGTTCGGCGAGACGGGCGGCGTCTTTGGAATTCACGAAACGCAGGATTTTTTCGTCATCCTGCACGGTACCAATGAGGCGCTTGGCCTTGGAAACTTGGCCGCGGAACCACGGAAGAATCGCGGCGAAGGTCGCGCGACGTTGCTCGGGCGTGAGCGTGGCGTATTTAGCGCCGCCGAAGGCCGCGGCGTCGCCGCCTTTGGCTTGATATTTGGCCTCGATGAAGGCGGAGGCTTTCTCGATGCAATCGAGCGTGTAAGTGTAGCAGGCTTTTTCTTCGTTATCCCAAGAAATGAAACCGTGTTGGCCCATCATGATGGATTTTACCTTCGGATTTTTTTGGACGATGGCCTGCATCGCGAGGCCGAGCTCGAAACCAGGACGCATCCAGGGCACGTAGGCCATCTCGCCGCCGAAAATTTCCTGCGTGAGTTTTTCGCAGTGCTTAGAAGCCGCGATCGAGATGATCGCGTTGGGGTGCATATGATCGACAAATTTCGCGGGCAGAAAACTGTGCAGCGGGGTGTCGATCGAGGATGCGCGGGGGTTGAGGTTGAACGTGGCGTGTGCTTGCATGCCGACCATGTCGTCTTCGGCGGGAGCCTTCAGGCCCTTGTCGGGGCGGGCGGCATAGAGCTGCTGCATATCGAGCAATTTTTGCTGATAAAGAGAGGAGAAATTTTCGCGCGTGCTGGTGCGAAGATCGCCGCCGGAACCTTTGACCCAGAGTACTTCCGTAGGCTGGCCGGTAAGCGGATCTTTCTCGGAAATTTTAGACGAGGTATTGCCGCCACCAGTGTTGGTGATGCGTTGGTCACTGCCGAGAATGTTGGAGCGATAGACAAGGCGGCCGACGGGATCGAGCGCGGCAGCTTTGGCGTCGTCCCAGAGGAAGTTCACGAATTTATAGGATTTCATGGAGGTTTAAAAAAGAGGGGATGAGTTTAACGGAGTCCGAGCATTTTTTCGCGGTAGAGTTCATCGGGCCGACCCGCAATGCGCGCCGCCACCGCGCCGGACAGGAAACGCGGCGCACCGAGCGCGACGGCACCTGCGTAAATTTCTGCCGCTTTTACGGCCATCAATGTAGCCGCTAACACCGCCTCGGGCGTACCGCCAAGTGCAATCAGGCCGTGATTTTCTAGAAGGATCACGCGCGGGGCACGAGCGAGACGTTTCACGTAAGCGAGGACGCTGCAGCGGATCGCCTGCGCGAGTTTCAGACCGGGATCGACGTAAGGCACGAGCACGAATTCCGTCCCGCAGCACACGATCTCGTCCGGGCAAAGTCGGCGCGTGGCGAAGCTCTTCGCGTGCGGGGTGCACAGGATCGAATTCACTGCAATCGGGTGCGTGTGACCGACAAAACTTACCCCCGGCAACGTGAGGAGCCACGCGTGAAACATCGCTTCGACCGAAGGTTTTTTGCCCGCGGGATCCACGCGCGCAGCCAGTAAGCGTTCATCCACCGCGGCGTCAGCGAGACCTTTTTCGTCTAGCAGCGAAACGAGCGGTTCAAACCGACATGACGCCACGCCGACCGGAGCGAGGGTCGCGAGATTCGAGCCGCTGGCTTTGACCAAAAACGTATCTGCGCCAAGGCGGGTCGAGGTGTTGCCTTCGCCGAGGATGGCCAGCTTGCGCTCCTCGCGACCGAGTTGGTGCGAGAGTTCGAGCAACCGGGCGAGCGGATCAGGAGCAGGAACAGATGAGGATTTCGCGGCCATGAAGAGGCGACAGTAAAATGAGAGATAGTGCGAGATTCCACCAAAATCTCTCAATCCGCCCCTTTTCCGGATTGGCGCCTCACAGCTCGACGTTGTCGATCAAGCGCACTTCATCGATCCATGCGGAGATGGCTAACAAACTCCGACCCGGGATGACTTCGCGCAAAGTCTCCATCGTCTGGGAATCGACGATGGCGACGTAAATCACCCTGACCCGACGATGTTGTCCCATAATATGCGTCGCCTCGGCGATCAAGCGATCGGGACTACGTACGCCGCTATCGGCCATTTCTTTGGCGCGTTTGAGCGCCTTGCTGAGAGCGAGCGCCTCCAGGCGTTGGCTGGGGGTGAACTCGCGATTAGGCACGCCCGCCGCGAGGCCATCGGCTTCGCGCACCGTCGGCACCACCACGATCTCCACGGAAAAATTCAACTCCTCGGCCATGCGGCGCACCACGGCGGCCCGTTGCGCCGTTTTTTGTCCAAAGAAAACCGCGTGCGGCCGGACGATATTAAACAATTTTGCCATGACCGTGGTCACCGCTCGAAAATGCCCCGGCCGCGAAGCCCCGCACAACGGCTTACTCGTCGCTTCCTCGCTGACGAACGTCGCATGGCCGCGCGGCAATATCACCTCCGGTTTCGGCATAAAAACCACATCGGCCCCGCAGGTTTCACAAAGCGCGAGATCTTCGACCGGCGTACGCGGATAGTTCTCGATTCGCTCGTTAGGACCGAACTGCAGCGGATTCAAGAAAATGGAAACCACGACCATATCTGCTCGCGCCTTAGCCGTGCGGATCATTGCGACCTGGCCGGCATGAAGCGCCCCCATCGTGGGCACGAGCGCCAGGGTCTTGCCGGCCGCGCGCCATGCCGCAACCTCAACAATCATCTCAGTAACGGATTCGATTATCTTCATTGGGTATGCCGATTTGGACTAAGTCGGGCTTGAACAAACTCGGCTCGCCGCGTTTGTTCAAGTTTTTCGCCTCAACTCAGCAAGCCTTCTTCTGCAAACTCCTAAAAATTTTTTACCGACCCGTACCATGATCCGCATCAACGAAAACTACACCAAGCTCAAAGCCTCCTACCTTTTCGCAGACATCGCCAAGCGTGTCAGCGCCTACGTCGCCGCGCACCCTGATAAACCGGTAATCCGCCTCGGCATCGGCGACGTCACCGAGCCCCTTCCCGCCGTCTGTACCGCCGCGCTCCACGCCGCCACCGACGAGATGGCCGTGCGCGCCACCTTCAAAGGCTACGGCCCTGAGCAAGGCTACGCCTTTCTGCGCGAAGCCGTCGCCCAACACGATTACGCCGCCCGCGGCTGCGCTATCGACGCCGACGAGGTTTTTATCTCCGACGGCTCCAAGTGCGATTGCGGCAACATTCAGGAAATCTTCGCCACCGAGGGCTTGAAACTCGCCATCCCCGATCCCGTTTACCCCGTCTACATCGACACCAACGTAATGGCCGGCCGCACCGGCCCCAACATTGACGGCCGCTACGCCGGCATCACCTACCTCGATTGCACGCCGGCCAACGGCTACGTGCCCGCCATCCCGAGCAACGCGACCGACCTTATCTATCTCTGTTTCCCCAACAACCCCACCGGCGCCGTCGCCACGCGCGCGCAACTCACCGCTTGGGTCGCCTACGCCAAGGCCAACAACGCCATCATCCTCTTCGACTCCGCCTACGAGGCCTACATCCGCGACCCGCAGATCCCTCACTCGATCTACGAAATCCCCGGCGCGCGCGACGTCGCCATCGAGTTTCGCAGCTTCTCCAAAACCGCCGGCTTCACCGGCACCCGCTGCGCCTATACCGTCATTCCTAAGACCCTCGTCGCCTACGACCTCGCCGGCAAAACCCATTCCGTGCACGCGCTATGGAATCGCCGACATACCACGAAGTTCAACGGTGTCGCCTACCCGATCCAGAAAGCCGCCGCCGCGATCTACACGCCCGAAGGCAAAGCCCAGGTCAAAGCCATGACCGACTTCTACCTCGCCAACGCCGCACTCATCCGCACCGCCGTCAACCAACTCGGCCTTAGCTGCGTCGGTGGCGACAACGCTCCCTACATCTGGGTCAACACCGGCCGCGATTCCTGGGAATTCTTTGACCTCTTGCTAAACAACGCCCAAGTCGTCTGCACCCCTGGCGCCGGCTTTGGCAAATGCGGCGAAGGCCACGTGCGTATCAGCGCCTTCAACTCGCGCGCCAACGTCGAGACCGCCCTTCAACGCATCGCCACGGCGCTGAAAAAATAACCGCGCGGAGAACTCCGCCAAAAATAAAAAGCGGCGGTCTCAAGCGAGATCGCCGCACCACATCAGGCCGACCACGGCCCGATTTTTTTCGACCAGGTCGAGCGTTACAACTTCGCCGGCAACACCCCGACCACATCTTCGCTCAGCGCCGCCACGGCCGCGCTTAAACGCGAAGCCAACTGGGAAAAATCTTTGCCGTCCCACGCGGTCTCGGGCGCGACAAAACGCCGGCGCGCCACCACTTCGCCGAGCGCCCCGATACGCGTCACCTCGATCATCGCCACGAGCCGCACCACGCCAGAACCGCCGCCAGGAGGCAAAACTCCTTCGGCGCGGAGCAAGCGCACGCTCACATCAAAATCGCGCGGCTCTTCAAACGGAAACGGCTGCACAAACACCCGCCCCACCGCAGGCGAGGCCAACAACTGCGTGCGCAAAGTGTGTAAAATTTCTTGCTCAAGCGGCTCCGCCCAGCGCGCCTCCTGTGGAAACGAGAGTTCGTTTTCCCCCGTGCGCACGACCAGCGAGCCTTTCTTTAAGTAGGGAGCGAGCTCGACGTTTCTCAAGCCGATGCGCAATCCACCGTTGATGAGTTGCGCGCCGGCCGCGCCCGCTGACGACGCCGAGAGCACATAGTAACGAGTGGTGTCGGCCGTCGGCGCAGGGATGACGTTGCAACCCGTCGCGAGCAAAGCGCAGGCGCAGAGCGCCAGCACCACCCGACACCCTAAATCCTGCATGAATAATTTCTGAGTGCTCATACGCGCGATAGGGAAAGTTGAAGATCGGTGAGTGAAACGCTTAACGCGGCGCCTTCTTGCCGGTGAGCAGAGCGTTGGGATTGCGTTCGAGAAAATCGGCGAGCCGTTGCACCGCATCGGCAGCTTCGGAGAGTTTACCGAAGGCCTCGCCGGCGCCTTCACCCAGACCTTGTTGCGCGTTGATGAAGCTGCGTAGCGTGAGCGCGGTGGCGTTGAAATTCTGTAGCGCCTCCTGCGCCTTACCTAGAGTGGCGTGGACATCCGCACCGGCCGTGGTCACTTGGCCATCGAGCTTCGCCAAGGTCGTGCGCAGATCGACCAGCGTAGCATTGAGATTCACAAAAGCGTTCTTCAGCTCAGGAGAACTCGCGAGCGTTTCGACCGCCGCGCCGGTGCGTTGCCACTGGCTGCTTACGCCTTTCAGATCTAGGCCGTCGACTTGGCGACGGGTTGTTGCGAGCAATGTTTTCAGCTCCACGGAGAGTCCGTCGAAGTCGATCTTCCGCACCTTGGAGAGAATCTCGCTCGCGCTGGCCTGAAACTCCGAGATCGCCGAAGGCACCGCCGGCACGACGACGTACTTCAACTCGGTCGTGCGGGCATCAGCCGGAAATTCCTTCAGCGTCTGTAATTCGCCACGCTCCGCGACGTTGATCAGCGCGCCCTGAAAGTCAGTGAGTGTGTTGCGGCTGAATTCGCACGTCACGACCACGACCGAGTGGTTTTTGCGTTCGTCGTAACGGACCGTGAGATCGGCCACACGGCCGACACGCACGCCACGCAACTTCACCGGCGAACCGAGATCCAGCCCATGAATCGACTCGTCAAAATACACCACAAACCGCTGCGGCTTGGAAAAAAAGTTCACGCCGCCAAACGCCAGCAACACGACGATACCGAGCGCAAACGCTCCCAGCGCAAACGCTCCGACTATGGCGGGACTGACCTTGGTTTTCACGTAATTAGAAGAAGAATCAAAATTAGGTTAAAAGGACAGCCGGAAGCAACGTCGGGGACAAACGTCACGCAACGCTCCTGCGAGCGACGGAGTTCGGTGCTTCATAAAATCGGTACCTTGCCCGTGCCGCGTGTGAGGAATTCCTTCACGCGGGGATCCTCGCTTGTCGTCGCGAGCGTTCGCGGCGCGCCCTCGGCAATGATCCCCTGCGCCTGCTTTTCGAGCATAATGACCCGGTCGGCGATATCGTAAATCGAAGCCAATTCGTGCGACACCACCACGATCGTCGTCCCAAACATCGCCCGGATTTCCACGATCAACTCATCGAGCTTACGCGAAGTCACCGGGTCGAGCCCCGCCGACGGTTCGTCAAAAAATAAAATCTCCGGATCGAGCGCCAACGCCCGCGCCAAACCCGCGCGCTTTTTCATACCGCCCGAAATCTCCGCGGGATAATAATCCTCGTAACCACCCAACCCCACTTGCCCTAATTTGAGCGCGGATAATTCCTCGATCTCACGTCGCGTGAGCGAGGTATATTCCTCCAGCGGCAACGCTACGTTCTGACGCAACGTCAGCGAACTCCAAAGAGCGCCGCCTTGGAAGAGCATGCCAAAATGCCGCAACTGCGCCCGGCGCGTTCCTAGATCGGCTTCCGAAAATGGCGCCCCGAGAAACCGCACACTCCCGGCGGTCGGAGGATTCAAACCCACAAGATGGCGCAGCAACGTGCTCTTGCCGCAACCTGAACCGCCTACGATAAAAAAAATCTCTCCGCGGGCGACTTTGAACGTCACATCCCGCAAAATCGTCTGTTCGCCGTAGCCACAGACCAAACCGCTCACCTCGATCGCCGGGCCGAGGTTGTGGGTGTGATTTCGGTTCAGCGCGCTCATAGCCCGAGAATATTAAATGCCACCGCGAAAAACGCGTCGGAAACGATGATTAACAAAATTGCCGTCACCACCGCCGAGGTCGCCGCCCGCCCCACTCCAGCAGCACTGCGGTCCGCCTGCAAACCGCGCAAACAACCCGCCAAGCCGATTAAAAGGCCAAAGGTCAGCGCCTTAAACAACCCTGTGTTCACATCCGAAAGATCGATGATACTCTGCGTCTCGATCCAGTACGCCGCCGGCGGAATCTGGAGCACCCCGAGCGCCACGATCATGCCGCCCAAGATGCCTACGCAGTTAGCGTAAAGCGCCAGTAGCGGCATCATTAATCCAAGGGCCACGATTCGCGGTAACACCAAAAAATCTACTGGCGAAATTCCCAACGCCGCAAGCGCATCGATTTCCTCATTGGCCTTCATGTTGCCAAGCGTAGCCGCAAACGCCGCGCCCGTGCGACCCGCCAATACGATCGCCGCCATCATCGGCCCCATCTCGCGCACGACCGACAGACCCACCAGATCCGCTACATAAATATCCGCGCCAAACTGCCGGAGTTGCACCGCCGCTTGGTACGCCATGATCAGCCCGACCAGAAAACTGATCAGGCTCACGATGGGCAACGCCATCGCGCCGCATTGCTGCATCTCGTCCACGCAATCGCGCCAGCGAAATTTATGCGGCATTCGCACCAACCGCCACGCGCTGATCACGCACTCGCCCACAAACGCGATGATCTCCCGCGCTTTTTTCCACGCGTCCTGCGTCGCCAGCCCGACGCTGGTTAAAAAATTCTCCGAGCGGTCAAACGGCACGCTCGTCTCATGCGAAGCCACCAACTGCCCGAGCAAGGTCCGCACCTTCGCCGGCACCGCCTCGAGATCGCAGTGCACTCCGTCCGCCCGACACCACTGTTGCACTTCAAAAATAAATAACAGCAGCGACGAATCCCAGCGCTCCACCGCATCCATCACGACTTTAACGCGGGCCGGTTTCTCCTTGCCCACGCACTCCGCCCAGCGCGGGGGCGCGGCCGTGATGCGCCAAACGCCCGCCAAGATAACCGCACAACCTTGCGCACCCGGTTGCACGGTCACACGGGCCTGCGGTTGATCGGCGTTATCAGACATGGACTCGGTTGTAGCGGTCTTCGCCCAAAACCAAACCCTAAAAAATTTCCGTGCCTCCGCCCCACTCCCGCCACCACTCTTTCACCTCATGCAGTTTCGCACCCTTCTCTTCGACCTCGACGGCACGCTCATCGACCACTTCGCCGCCATCCATCGATGCTACGCGCACACCCTGCCGCAACTCGGCCTACCCGAGCCCACGCTCGCCCAGGTGCGCGAAGCGGTCGGCGGCGGCCTCGAAAACGCTCTGCTCAAGTTCATTCGCCCGGACCAAGTCCCCGCCGCCGTGAAAATCTACCGCGCCTACTGGGATCGCACGATGCTCGACGACGTCATCGCGCTCCCCGGCGCCCTCGCGCTTCTGCGCGCCCTGCACGCGCGCGGCCTTACCGTCGCGATTTTCACTAACAAACACGCCCCGTCCTCCCGCCTCATTGCAGACCACCTCGGTTTCACCCCCTTTCTCGCCAATAATTTCGGCGCCCAAGACACTCCTTGGCTCAAGCCCGACCCGGCCTTCGCCGCCCACGTCCTCACCACGCTTCACGCCGAAGCCGCGACTACGCTACTCATCGGCGATTCCCCGTTCGACGTCCAAGCCGCTCGCAATGCTGGCTTTCCTTGCTGGGCCGTCGCCACCGGCACACACCAGGCCGCGGAACTTCATGCCGTCGGTGCCACCCGGGTTTTCGTAAACCTCGCTGAAATCCAAGCCGCGCTCAGCGACTGAGACCGCGCACCCGCACGACTTCCAGTTTCAACGCCCGCAGCGACACAACGATGTCGCGCAGAAACGCGGTCAACGCCGCGATCAAACACACGATGCTCGCCAAAAAAATTACCACCATCTCGACGGCGAACTCGCGCTCGAGCACTGCGTCCACGAAAATAATCATCACGAGTACGCACGCTAGCAGCATGCTCAACCCAGCAAACATCACCGCCCGCTGCACGAGTCGCGCCCGCCGCCACAATATATCCAGCTGATTTTCCAAGTGCTCACGCTCCTCACTTTCCTGTGAAGCCGCCTGCCGCACTTGACCCGCCAGGATCCGCGTGCGGTCCACAACGCGCGCCATCCGGTTGGTTAAAGTGATCATCAAGCCACCCACGCCGCTCAATAAAATCACCGGCGTGATCGCCAACTGAATCACCGGCAAAAACGAACTGGGTACGATCGTATTCATCCAGCCAACCTGAGCCGCTCGCCTGCCTCCCGCAATCCTCGGTTTGCCACGGCGCAATTTCCCGCTTCACCTTCCCTCGCCCGTGCCACCGCCCGCCGCCCATTCCACGCTCACCGGCGTCCTCGAACGCATCATTTTCCACAACGAGGAAAATCATTACACCATCGCGGAATTTCGCCCCGATACCCGCCCAGCTGCTTTAAAAACTCCTTCCTCTACGGAAGAGAAAATCGAAAAGGTCACCATCGTCGGCGCCCTGCCCAGCGTCGAATGCGGTGAGACACTCCACCTCACCGGCGAGTGGACCCAACACTCCCAACACGGCGCCCAGTTCAAAATCGCCGCCTTCAAAAGCGAACTCCCCGCCAGCGTCTATGGCATCCGCAAATACCTCGGTAGCGGTCTCGTACCAGGGATTGGCAAAGCTTACGCCAATAAAATTGTAGATGCCCTAGGCACCGATACGTTCCGCGTCCTCTCCGAAGAATCCGGAAAACTCCGCGACGTCCCCGGTATTGGCCCGAAACGCGCCACCGCCATCAAAGCTGCTTGGGATGCGAAACGCACCGAGCGTGAACTCTACATTTTTCTACAAACCTACGGCGTCACGCCCAGCCAATGCGTGAAACTGGTTGAGCGCTACGGCGCCCAAGCTAAACCCATTCTTTTAGAGCAACCTTACCGCGTCGCCCGCGAGATCGACGGCATCGGTTTCAAGACCGCCGACCGCATCGCCATCAACCTAGGTTTCGCCAACGATGCCCCGCCCCGCCTCGACGCCGGCCTCATCTACGCCCTCGAGACGCTCCAAGACGAGGGCCACACCGCCTACCGCGAAGCCGATCTCCAAGACTACTCCGCCACAATGCTTGAGACGAGCGGCGATCACATCAGTGCCCGCATCGACGCCCTCGTCCAAGCCAAAGCCCTAGCGCGTCATCAACCCGCCGGCGTGGAAAACCCACTCCCCGGCTCCGCGCTGATCCAGCTCCCACAACACGACCGCGCCGAACAAAAAATTGCCGAGGTCGTTGCCCGCCTTGCCCGCACCGGTAGCGGCCTACCCGCAATCAAAGCCGACGCTGCAGTCACCTGGGCGGAAGCCAAAGCCGGCTTCACTTTCCACGAGCTCCAACGTACCGCCGTCAAAAACGCCCTCACTAAAAAATTTACGATCCTGACCGGTGGCCCAGGAACGGGGAAAACCAGTATTTTGCGAGCGCTCGTCGAAATCCTAAAAGCCAAAAAGGTCCGCGTCCACCTCGCCGCTCCCACCGGCCGCGCCGCGCAACGTCTCGCCCAGACCACCGGCGGCTTCGCGACTACGATCCACCGCCTCCTTAAATACGACCCCGCCAGCGGTGGCTTCGTCGCCAACGAAG
>RGAX01000073.1 GCA_009919985.1 Opitutaceae bacterium | reverse complement strand
GGGCGAGCGTGCGATTGGTGCCATCAAAAAGCCGAACCCCGACCGACTGCGGCATATCGCGTGCGATCGTGCCGGCGACGACGGAGCCGTCTTTGAGGGTTACGCTCACCAAGCCGTAACCGGTGGCGATGTTGGCATTGGGAACGAGTAACGATTCGAGTAGATAAGCGTGGTCACGCTGGCTGCCGATAGTGCTTAGGTTGGGCCCGACTTCACTGCCGCCGTTGGATTCTAAGCCGTGGCAAGCCAAGCAGTTGGCGTTAAGATTATTCTGCACAACTTCCCGTCCTGCAAGGACGCTGCCACCGAGGAGCAACTCGCTCTGCGCGACACCCGCGGCGGACACAGTATAAGCCGCAACTTTCGCCGCGAGGTTCGGATTGGCGGTGGCGCGGGCGCGCGCAGCGTCGAGTACATCGAGTTTCAACTCAGCAGAGCAGGTGCCGGTGACCAAAGTATCGGCGTACGTGAGAAGAATAGCGTCGGCAGCCGGCGTCGCAGCTTGAGCGAGGAGTGCGAGCGCATGTTGTTTTTCGGGGATTGTGCGCGATTTCAGGACCGATTGCACCTCGGCGACGAGACGAGCGGCTTGAGCCGGCAAGAGCAATTCGAGCGCCGCGCCGTGCAACGGCTCGGGCGAGGCCGCGGCGAGCGCGGTATTCATGGCAGCAGCGAAAGCAGATTCGCCGCGCAGCGCGGGATCGGCGAGGAGGCGAAGGGCTTGGGCGCGGAGTTCGCCGGGAGCAGCAGTTTCCGCGACGATGGTGGCGATCTGCACAGGGGCGGCCCGCAGCGCGTGCGCGATCATGATTTGGATCGCGAGGGTTTTGAGTTCCGGATCGGTCAACGCTAGGAGCGCGTCAAGTTTCGGCGTGAGCACGGCGGCGATGGGTTGCGGTTTAAACGAGCGCGCAAAGCCATCAACGAGATCGAGAGGCTCGGGCGCGTTCCACATCCGCAGGCTCGTAAGTGCTTCTTCGCGGATCGAGCGGTCGGCGCGCACATCGAGCGCCAGTGCGAGCAAGCGGGCCGCAGCTTCGGGCGTACCGAGGCGGAGGTTGGCGTTGAGCGCACGACGCGAGATGAATTCGTTGGGCGAAAGCGAGTCGATGAGCGCGGCGAGTTGGGGCAACGCATCCGGAATACCGCGTTCGTCGTGAATTGCACGGGCAGCTTCGGCAACAACGAGCGGATCCGTATCGTGTAAAAACTCCGCGACGAGCGGGGAAACGTGGCGACGGAGCGCTACGACGCTGACGAGGCGGACGTTTAAGGACGGATCATTTTTACGCGCGGCGAGTTGAGCGGAAGTGGCGCAGCCCGTAAGGCCAACCGCAGCTCCGTGACGCAAAACGGGGGCAGCGGCATCGGCAGCGGCGAACGCGAAGAGCGCGTCCACGGCGGCGGGCTCGGCGTGTTTGCCGAGGGCAATCGCGGCTTGGAGCCGGACGCGTGGGGCGGTGTCCGTGAGCAGCGGAATCAGACGTTTGGCGTCAGGTTTTGCGCTAACGGCGTCGCCGAGGATTTTCGCGACCTGAGTGCGGATTTCCGCGTCGGCATCGGCGAGCAATGGCCACGCGGCAGCGACGGGTGCCGCGGCGCGGCGGAGGAGTTGGCCGTAACCCCACACGGCGTGCACGCGAGCAAGGAGCGGTGCAGCGGCATCACGGGCGACGGCGAGGAGGGCGTCGGCTTGGCCGCGTTTTGCGAGCTCGAGTTGGGCGCCTTGACGGACACGTTGGTCGCGGTGGCCGAGAAGGGCGAGTAGTTCAGCCGAAGCGGTTGTAGCAAAACCCGCACTAAGTAAGAGCCGCGTCTGGAGACGCTGGGCGTCTTTGGCGGTGGCGGGAGTTTCGACGCGCCAGACAGCGCCTTTGCCATCGAGCGGATAACCCCCGATCCAATCGGCCATGAAAAGCGAGCCATCAGGGTGCCAGGCGAGGCCGATGCCCATGATGCCCTCACTTAAGATGCGGGCGTCTACCATCTTGAACGAAGCCCCGTCACGCTCGGCGCGGAAAGCGCGCATTTTTCCAGAGGGAAATTCGTTGAGGATAAACAGGCCGCGCTGCGCGTCGCTGAGTGCGGTGCCGGGATCGTGTTTGAAACCGGCGGGACCATCAGAGTAATTAAGCAACGCGGGCAGGAGGTAAGCAGCCTGGCCGGGAAAATGTGGTTTCCAAAGGCCCTCGCGCATCCACGGAGCGGATTCCTTCATGTATTGATAATTGCAGCGCCATCCGGTGTCGCTGCCCTCGACGATGTAGGCGAAGCGTTCGCGTTCGCCTTTCATATCGGCGTCGTTGTCCACGACGAAGAGATCACCGAAATCGTCGAAGGCGGGCTCTTGGGGATTGCGCACGCCGTGAGCGTAGACCTCGAAGTTGGAACCGTCGGGCTCGATGCGGAGAATAGAGCCTTCGTTGGGGTAATAGAAGTGGCGACCTTCCTTCGAAGTGACGTTGGTGCCCTTGTCGCCGATACTCCAATAGATGCGGCCGTCGGGCCCTACGCTGAGGCCATGCATATCGTGGCCGGCGTAGGCGATGTGGATGCCGAAGCCGTGCACGACGATTTCGCGGATGTCGGCGACGCCGTCGTCGTCGGTGTCTTTAAAACGCCAGAGGTCGGGCGCGATTGTGGCGTAAACCCAGCCATCGTGGTACATCACGCCGGCGGCGATGCCGGTGACAGGCGTGTTAAAACCCTCGGCGAAAACGGTCATCTTGTCGGCCACGCCGTCGCCGTCGGTGTCACGCATTTGATAAATGCGTTCGGTGGTTGTCGTGAGATCTTTCCAGTCGATGGAGCCGTCGCCGTTGTTGTCCTTGAGCGAACCACGCGGAGCGCGGACTTTGCCGGGCGCGAGGACGTCTTGGTAAAAAGCGAGTTTGGCGTCGACGCTGTTGAGGGCGACGTCGTTGGCGACCCAATCGCGGTATTCGCGAATATCGAGATCGCCGACCTTGCGGCGCGTGGTCGAAGTCACATAGACGCGCCCCTGGGGATCGACGGCGCAGGCGACGGGATCAGGGACATTGAAGGCGCCCGACCATTTTTGGAGTACGAGCTCGTTTTTGCTAGGCGTGGTCTGCGCCGTCGCGAAAGAAGCGACAAGGGCGACCAAGAAACCGGCCGCAACAAGCCGGGCGGAAGACAGAAAAGATGGGAACATAGAGCGACGGGGTTTAGAAAATGAGCAATCACCGCGCCAGCGAGGCGAGAGGATTCAACCTGCGGACACCAAAATTATTTGGCGTACAACCGGGCGAGCGCCGCGGCGGTCTTGCCCACACTCGCGCGCAACTCCGCCGGCCCTACCACCTCTGCCGCCGCGCCCCAACCCAGCACCCATTGCTCGACCTCCACCAAAGCCCCGAGGTGCAACCGCAATTCCAGCCGACCGCCGGCCAACTCTCGCATCTCCTGCGATTCGTGCCACTCGCGCTCGCGCACCCGCTCGGCCACGCTCGCGTCAAACCGGATCACCACGCGGTGATCGCCGTCACCGCCCAATACGCCGAGCGCACTCGCAAAAAATTTCTCCGGCGAAAAATCCTCCGGGCGCACAAACGTCGCACCGCCACCGACGACGTCACCGATGCGCGGCAACGCAAACGTCCGCAACGCATCCCGCTCCACGTCGTGACCGACGAGGTACCAAGAATTTTCGCGGTTCGCCAAATGATAGGGTCGCACGTGGCGCGGCGCGGACTGCTTCTCTCCGGACTTGCGGTAGCTGAACGTCACTTCCTCATGCCGTAGCACCGCCGCGCTCAGGGTGTTAAAGACCGTGAGATCGGTTTTTCCCAAGCCGATGTTTTTAAACGACACCGCGCGTAATTCGTCCGCGGGCGAAAATGAAATTTTGTCACGCAGCCCACCCGCTAGTTTGCCGAAAGCCACTTCGAGTTGGTGGTGAAAAGGAGTACCGCGGTACTGCTCCAAAGCCCGTTGCGCCACCAACAACGCGAGCAACTCGCCCTCGGTCACGTTCACCGTCGGAAACGCGTTCACCTGAGTTGTGTAGCGGTAAGCCTGAATCCCAGCGTCAAATTCGATAGGTAACTCCAACCGATCCCGCATAAAAGCAATGTCGCGCACCACCGTCTTGCGAGAAACCTCCAGCGCATGCATAAGCATCGTACAGTTTACGAGCGCTCCGCGACGGAGTTCCTCGTGAATGCGCAGCATCCGCTCGAGCGGAGGCCGGGACTGTTGCGCGCGTGAGTTCATGATTTCGTGGCCAGAGCCACCCCTACGAATCAGTCCGCCCGCCGCCACGGCAACGCCAGAATTTTAACACGTAGCCCTTCGCCCTATAAATTAGGCCTAAAAAATAATTTAAATATTTTGATAGCTGGGCCAGCCAATGTCTCACCCTACCCGGTAGGATGCGCTCATGAACTTAACTGCCTCCCAACGCTCCTACGCCCGCTCCGCCTCCTCCGCCCCCACCATCTCCCGCCGCGCCCGAAGCGTGAAATGCTATGTTCCCCTAGCGCTCACTTGGTCGCACAGCGGCGTCCTCCACCGCGTGACACAATGGCCCGACGTCCAATTTGAACGCCTCTACGGAACCGATTGGATCGCGATAGCTCCGAGCGCCGAAGCCTTAGCCACCGCCGCCAAAACCCTCACTGCCGCCGACTGGCAACCCTACCTAGAATTCGTCCCCGCCGCCGTGCGCGAGTTCATGGGGCCGTTTAATTTCTCGCGCCTTGAAGCCCTCCAAGTCGCCGCCCGTTGCCCGGCGCTCATCGCTGACCTCGCCGAGACGCCCGCGCTGACGGCCTTCGTATCCGCCCACGTTGAACTTCGTGGCTCCCCTGCCCCGCGCTGGACCGAGATCAACGCCATCTATGAGCGCAACGGTATCTTCGGCATCCTCGAATGGCTCGGCCTGCCCGCCTCGCGTCAGACCCTCGCGATCTTGCGCAACGTCGTGCAACCCAACCTCCCACGTCGCTTCCTCGAACCCCTCCGCGGCATGCTCTGGGAACCCAAAGCCCTGACCGCTCTCCAACGCGACCCCGCCCTCACCGACCGTCAACTCTCCCGCTACATCCACGCCCTCGCGGCGTGAGGATTCCATTAATGTAGTGTACAGTTGAGTGCCACTGATGATGTATCGGCGGCAAATTCGAGTTTAGCCCTAAGAATTGACAAGATGATTTCCCGATTTGGAAGGTGTTTACAGCAACGAAGAGCATGGCAAATCAGTGCGGCTAGATGCCCGTGAACGCTTGTTTCAAGCAAGGCGGCCCTCGTTTACTGCTTGCGCTGGGACAATTTTGTCACACCCTACCGATATGGGTTCAAGTCTCCATAAACGCCGCATCTCCAAGTCGAATGACGTCGCCACAGAAACTGCGAGGAAAATGAAGGCTGCCCTCGCCACTGCCCTGCAGGGTTTCATGAAAGCCTCGTCCCTGAGCGTGACTGCCGTAGCTGAGGTCGTCGGCTGCAACCGGCGCATCATCCAGCGGCTGCTAAATCCCACCGACCTGGGGATTACCCTCCATACTCTGACACGGGTGACCACAGCTCTAAACTTAGAACCCAAATTGGTCGTTCGTCAGCGTCCAGTTACGGAACTCAACCCCTTGGTTGCGCGCCTAGCTGCCGCCCCCAACAAGGCCAGCGGCGATGCCCTCAGACAGCAAATACTCGAGGGTTTCTACGGCCACTCGGTGAATCTAGCCAAACTGGATGACGCCGCGGCAAAGAAGCCCGCTATCCGCGTCACTCGCCTGGCCCATGCCAAAGCTTAAACGCTCCGACCTACCTCAAGCGGTATTCAATCACCTGCTTGTGTGAGTGCAAAAAGGCAGGATCAACGTGGCCGGCGTGCAGCAGCTTCAGGTTTTGATGGCCTCCAATCCAACCGTGGGGCAGGAGAACTGGTTTAAGCGGTTCGGTGATTTCACGGTCTGCGGTCGTGGACATATCGTGCTTACTTTCCTTGAGTCACACCACACCGCTCTCGGCGAAGAAGTGGAGTGAATGGCTGATTTAGGATAAGGCACACCATATTACGCACAGATTACGAGTGCTGAATCTAACCTAAGTAAAACGCAGAAAACCGTTTTGCCAACGTGGGAAGCGGCCTGTTGTGTGCATAAATGCGCCTGCGCCTGTCTGTCTTTTTGTTTTTCTTCGCCGGATTTTTTTTCAGCGGTTGCAACCCACGCGAGACGCGCGTCATCACCGGCAACCATGACGGCATCCTCCACCTAGGCAACGGCGCCGAACCCCAAGACTTGGATCCCCAGCTCATCAGCGCCAGCACCGACCAAAATCTAGCCGTGGCGCTTTTCGAAGGGCTCACCACACTCGATGAGAAAACCTCCCAACCCATCCCCGGCGTCGCTGAGCGCTGGGAAGTTTCGTCTGATGGACTCTCCTGGACCTTCCATCTAAGAGCCACCGCCCTTTGGTCTGATGGCTCACCACTCACCGCCGATGATTTTGTGCAATCGTGGCGCCGCATCCTTACCCCCGCGCTGGGCGCCGAAAACGCATACCTGCTTTATCCAATCAAATCCGCCGCCGCGCTCAACGACGGTTCCATTAAAGACCCCGCCGCGCTCGGCGTCGCCGCGCCCGATGCCCGCACACTCGTCGTCACGCTCGAGCGGCCCACCCCATATTTCCCGACGCTGACCGCGCTCACCGCGCTCTTCCCGATCAACCCCCGCATCCTCACCAAATTTTTCGCGCTCAACCAACGCGGCACCGCCTGGACCCTCCCGCCCAACCTCGTCAGCAACGGCCCATTTCTTCTCCGCGAGTGGACGCCCAACGCCCGCCTCATTGTCGAAAAAAATCCGCACTACTGGAACGTCGCTCACGTCACTCTCCGACAGATCGTTTTTTATCCAATCGAAAATCCCGGCGTCGAAGAACGTGATTTTCGCGCCGGTCAACTCCACGCCACTTACGAATTGCCCCTATCGAAAGTGGAAACCTATCGCCGCGAATCACCCTCGCTGCTGCGGATCGAGCCCTACCTCGAAACGTTTTTTCTTCGCTTCAACGTCGCTAAACCTCCGCTCGACCGCCGCGACGTCCGCGCCGCGCTCGCACGAGCGCTCGATCGTGAGTCGATCACGCGCAACTTACTTTCCAGCACGCGCGTGCCGGCGCACCACTTCACGCCGCCCGACTGCGCCGGCTACACCGCGCGCGCTACGATTCCTGACGATTTCGCCGAAGCCCGTAGGCTTCTAGCTGCCGCCGGTTTCCCGGGCGGGCGCGGTTTCCCAAAACTTGAACTCCAGATCCGCAACGACGAACTCCACGCCAAAGTCGCCGAGGCCATCCAAGCGATGTGGAAACGCGAACTCGGCATCGATATTGCCCTCGTCCAACTCGAACAAAAAACGTGGCTGCAAAACCAACAGAGTAAAAATTACACGATCACCACCTCGCGCTGGGTCGGTGATTTTGTCGATCCCGTCACCTACCTCGAAGTGCACCAAACTGGCGGTGGCTACAATTTCAACGGCTGGAGCGATGCGCGCTATGATGAATTACTCCGGCGCGCCGCCCTCGCGCCAAACTCGGCGGCACGCCATGAATTTTTCCAACAAGCCGAGGCCGTGCTTCTCGACGCCGCGCCGAGCGTGCCGCTTTTTTTCGGTGCAAGGATTTACCTGCAACAACCGAGCGTACAGCAATGGTCTCCCGCCCTACTCGGGTTACATCGCTACGGGGAAGTTAAACTCGCGCGTTGATTTTATTGGCCGCGCGGCCGCATCCCCACAAACTCCAACCGACATGCGCTCCGTGCTTACCGCTTTTTTGTTATTCACCTTAGTCTCCGTATCGCGCGCCGCGGACGTCGAACTCACGCGCGTCTGGCCAGCGTGGCGCAGCGCAGAATCGTTTGAGCGCATCTCAGAATATTTCGACGGTCAGGAAAACACGGGCCACCACACTGTGCTGCGCACGCAACCCAACGCGCGTGCCGGCTACTATTTTCTTATTCGCGCCAAAGCCGCGGCAAACACGACAGGGGCTAAATTTGTACTACAGATCATCACCCCCGAGGCATCTGAGCCCAAGACCCATACCTTCCCAATCACACTCGGTCCGAAAGAAGCGGTTTTTGATATCGGTCTAACGGGCTCGGATTGGGCCGGACGTAAAACGCACGCGGTCGCTTGGCGCCTCAGCGTGGTCAACGCCGAAGGCCGCGAACTCGCCAGCCAGCAAAGTTTCCTATGGTCGAATCCGGCGCCGTGAATCTTAACGGTTGGACCGACTGGCGACCGCTCGCGCTAGCGACTCCACCTAACTCAGCTGTACTCGCAGAAACGATCGACGGTGGGCAGGCGTTTCGGTGGCAGCGTGCAGCGGACGAGATTTGGCTGGGGCAATGGGATCGCCACCTCGCGCGCCTGCGTCTCGGAGTAGCCGGTCGGCTGGAATGGTCGGCAGCCACAACGGGGACGGAAGCGGCGCTGAGCACGTATCTCGACGCTGACCGCGATGCGCGGGAACTGGCGGATACGTTACCTTGGCGCAGCGATGCGCATCTAGCGCACTGCATCGCCGCGTTTCCAGGCCTGAGGATTTTGCGGCAACCGTTCGGCGAGACCTTGCTGGGATTTTTGTGCAGCGCGACCAAGCAGATCGTGCAGATCAAACAAATGATGGCGCTGCTCGCCGCGCGGCATGGTGCGGTGATTGCTGCCGAGGGCGCAACGGATGTGAAGGACGGGGGCGGGGATGCACGGACTGACCGATGGTCGGCCCCCAACTACCACCGATTGCCGACGTGGCAGGAAATCGCGGCGGTGCCGGAGACAGAGTTGCGCGGGTGTCTACTGGGATTTCGCGCACGCTACATTCACCAAACAGCGCAATTCATAGCGACAAATCCGGGCTGGCTAGAGGAAACGGAGGCGTTGCCTTACGCGGAGGCGAAGGCGCGGCTAGTCACGTTGCCCGGCGTGGGGGAAAAAGTCGCGGATTGCGTGCTACTGTTCGGCGCAGGGCGACTGGAGGCGTTTCCGGTGGATGTGTGGATTTTGAAAACGATGGCGGCGCGGTACGGGCTCGACGGATGGAAGCCGGCACAGGTGGCGCAGTTTGGACGCGCGCACTTCGGTCCGCTGGCCGGTTTGGCGCAGCAATATCTTTTCGCATGGGAGCGGGCCGAGGCGCGACGCAGCACTTAAGCGTGCGGCGCGAAGCAACTAAGTGTTGATCTGCAAGGCGGCGACTTGGGCGCGCAGGACATCGCCGAGTGCGAGCAGATGCGTGGTCGCGGGATAAGCAGGCCAAGGCGCGAGGGCGGCAGTAGCATGCGCAAGTTCGGCATGAATGCAGGTAGTCACGGCAGCGAAGACACCCAAGTCGTTCATTTGCTGGAGGCGGAGCGCAAGCTGAGGTGGACGTTTACCGGTGATTTCCTCGGCGAGGAGTTGGCGCTCTGCAGCGGGGAGGCGTTCGCTGAGGGTAATCAGAGGGAGCGTGAGTTTGCCGCTAGCAAGATCGGTACCTAGGGTTTTACCGATGCGGGCTTCGGTACCGAAGTAATCGGCGAGATCGTCGTAAATTTGGTAAGCGATGCCGAGGTGGCGGCCAAAGCAGGCGGCTGCATCGGCGCAAGCGGGCTCGGCGCCAGAGAGTTTAGCGCCTAGGAAGCAGGAAACGCGGAATAATTCGGCGGTCTTGAGGTCGATGATGCGCTGGTAATCGGCGAGGGAAATGTTGAGCGAGCCGCGGCGGAGAGTTTGGACGATCTCGCCAGCGCAGACACGGCGGGTAGATTCGGAGACGGCGGCGCAGATTTCGGTGGTGGGAAATTGCGTGGCAAGGTGGAGCGCGTGGGCGAAGAGCGCATCACCGAGAAGCACGGCTGCAACGGGGCCGAATTCACGGGCCGCGGTGCGACGGCTGCGACGAACGTCAGCTTCGTCCATGATGTCGTCGTGCACAAGCGTGGCGAGATGGACGAGTTCGACGACGGCGGCGACGCGGACGAGCTCTGGCGTGATGACTTGGGGGCCGCGCCAGCCGCTTAAAAAAACGAGCGCGGGTCGGATACGTTTGCCCGAGGTATCGATGCAGTAATCAGCCATGGCCCGAATCTCGGGCTCAAAGGACTCCAGTTGACCGTGTAAAAAGCGGTCGAGTTCGGCCATGTGGGGCGCGAGATGAGCAAACACGCCGGCAAAGGCGGGCTTGGAGCTGGGCGCGGTAGAGGCTTCGCGATTCATGACTACGGCGAACCTTTAGGTGAGAAATGGAAATAAACAATCTCGGTGTCGAAATAGCACGAGTCCGCTAAATAGGCACAAAAAAGGCCGGTCGTGAAAACCGGCGCAGGAGAGAAGGATACGAAATAGATTTAAGAAAATTCGCATACTTTAACGAGGTCAAACCAGGGGACAGTGCCGAATTAACCTAAAATAGACGGGAGCGACAAAAGATAGTAAATTGCACAAGATCGACCAGTGGACACTCCTGACAGACAATTAGATGCGTAAAAAAACCGCCGCTCAAATGCGGCGGTTGGATCCAGGTAACTGGATTAAGGAATGCGACGCGGTAGACCGCGCGGACCTTACTGCTGCCAAGAACGCTTCTTATGGCGATGCGACTTCAAGCGCTTGCGACGCTTGTGCTTGTTCATCTTCAGACGACGTTTCTTTTTCAGGTTACCCATGGTGCTTGAGAATTGGTGAAGGGTCACCGTGTAACCACCCCTACAGCCTGTAAAGCGAATTTATCCAACCTTACAAAGATACGAATCAGCCCGCCGCCACTACCCGTTCCATCCGCCGCAAACGCGTGAACACCAGGCAACACTCCACCCGCCCTACCGAAACCTTGGCCAACACCGCCACTACACGCCGATAAAGATTCAACTGTCCCGCGTGGCGCGCGACCGCGGCGGCAACCTCCGCGTCTGTGCCCACTCGATCGGTCTTATAATCTACGATAAGCGCTCGCGTCGTAACACCCGAGGCATCGCGCTCCACCACCACGCGATCAAAAACCCCCGTCACCCACGCCCCATCGAGCACCATTTCAAACGCTCGCTCACGCCACACCTCAACCAATTCGCTCAGCGGCTTCGACCACACTGAAGCCATCGCCGATGCCCCCAGACACGCCAACCCCTCGGCCACGGCCTCGTTATCCGCTCCATATTTATCCCGCCATAACGCCGCCCAACGCTCTATCGCACCAGTTCCATCGAGCCACTCCACTTCCGCAAAAAGCTCGTGCACGGCCGTGCCGAAGTCCGCCCCCTCGTTTCTGTTTAGCGCAACCGCCGTACCCAAGCAGTAGGCGCCAGCCGCGAAAGGTCATTTTCCGCCGCCAGCTTCGGCTCTTTAAACTTAATCTCATCAAACCACCGCGCTTCACCGGCGCTCCACGTTTCACCCAGCGCATCGTGCAGCAACCGCGTAAAATTCTGCGACTTCGAAGTGTTCTTCGTCGGCTCCGTCACTAAAATCATCGCCCGTTTCGCCCGCGTCATCGCTACATATAGCAGGCACAAATTCTCATAAGCCGCCTCACTCTCCGCCACGGCCATATGAGACGCCAACACCGGTTCATACTTAGCAAAAATTTTGTTCGGCAAATCCAACACCCACTCGACCGAACGATCCTCCGTGCGTTGCACGGCCAACCCGCTCCGGCGCGAGGCGAGCGTTTTCCCCTCCAAATCAGGTAAAATCACCAGATCGAAACCCAAGCCCTTCGCTTTGTGCACCGTCATCACGCGCACCACCCCGAGGGTGTCGGCCTCACGCACCGTGTAAGCTTCCATAAATTCCAAAAACTCCGCTACATCCCGGCTGCCACCTTCATCAAAACGTTCCGCCGCTGCGACTAACAAACGCCCGCGCTCCCGGCTAAATTCATCATCCTTCAACGCCGATTCGAGCCGACGCAACCAACTCTCCAGCGTGCCCGCGAAACCGAGCGCCTGCACCTCCGCCAACACCCGCAACGTCAACGCATCGCTCCCCACTAACCCCTCCACTTCGAGCCACGGCTCCAGCGGCGACATCCGCACGTGCTCTCGCGCTAACGTGTCGCCCGGAAACGCCGCCGCCCGCA
>RGAX01000072.1 GCA_009919985.1 Opitutaceae bacterium | reverse complement strand
GCGACGGCCAATCGCGACGTGTTGATCCCCGGCTACACTCACTTGCAGCGGGCGCAGCCGGTGTATCTCGCTCATCATTTGTTTGCTTGGATGGAGATGCTCCAGCGTGATCGCGCGCGTCTTACTGACGTCGCCGCACATGCCAACTGGTGCCCGTTGGGCTCGGGGGCTATCGCCGGCACGACGTTGCCGATCGACCGCGAATTTACCGCCAAGGCCCTAGGCTTTGTTGATGCCAAGGGCCGTCCGCAGGTCACGCAAAACTCCATGGATACTGTCGCTGATCGCGATCTGTTTATCGAGTTCGCGGCGGCGTGTGCGACGTTTGGCGTGCATATGTCGCGCATAGCAGAGGACCTGATATTGTGGAGCAGCACGGAGTTCAAGTTCATCGAGCTGCCGGACGCGTTTTGCACAGGTTCCTCGCTGATGCCCCAGAAAAAAAATCCCGATTCGTGCGAATTGCTCCGTGGTAAATCTGCGCGCTTACAGGGCAATCTTCATACGCTGCTTACCCTCGCGAAGGGTCTGCCGCTCACGTACAACCGCGACCTACAGGAGGATAAACCGCCGGTGTTCGACAGTTTTGATCAAACCGCGCTCTGCGCCGATGTGCTCGCGGGAACCATTGGAGGCATGACGTTGCACCGTGAGCGTTGCTCCGCCGCGGTGGCGGATCCGGCGTTGTTAGCGACGGATTTGGCGGACTATCTGGTGTTGCGTGGCGTACCATTTCGCCAGGCGCATCATGCTGTTGGCGATATCGTTAAGCTCGCCGAGAAACTCCGTCTGCCGTTGAATCAATTACCCACCGCCGAAGTGCAAAAAATAAATCCGGCCTACGGCAACGATTGGCTAGAGGTGTTCGACCTCAAGCGGGCGCTAGCGAAGCGTACCGGTACGGGCATGCCTGGGCCGAAGCAGGTTGCGAAGCAGTTCGCTCGTTGGGAAAAAGTGCTTAAATAATTACTGATCGGCTGCGCCGCCGCGGGCGTTCACGTGTCGTTATTTCCCACTGCAAAATCTGATCCCGAACTTGCGCCTTACCGCGCGGGTTTGTCTTTCGGTTTTTTCAATGCCCTGACGTGGCAGATCGCGATTGGTACGCCGATGGTGCTTTTCGCGGAGCGGCTCGGGGCTTCGTCGCTTCAAGTGGGGTTAGCGTACTCGTTTGTGTTTTTGCTCACGCCGGTGCAGGTCGCGGCGACTGCGCTTTTACCGCATTTTGGTTTCAAGCGTGTGACCTTGGGTGGCTGGGGGATTCGCAGTTTTTTCCTCGTGTTGCCGGTGTGGCTGGCGGTGCTTGCTCCGGAGACGGGTCAGCCGTGGATGGTAGCGACGTTGGTGTGGAGTGTGTTTTTCTTTTGTTTTTTTCGCTCAATCGGTGCATCGGCCATGACGGCGTGGTTGATGGGTCTGTTGCCGCCGCGCGTGCAGGGACGCTATTTTGCGAGTGATCAATTTTTCTCGGGCATCGGCGGAGTGGGGGCGTTAATCGCGTGCGCGGGGCTCTTTGCGTGGCTGCCGATTTATACGGCCTTATTGGTGCAGTACGTGATCGCATTACTCGGCTCCACGCTTAGTTATTACTCGTTAAAACGTTTGCCGGATATCGCGCGTCCGCCAGCGGTCAGTCTGCGTTCGGTGTTGCGCGACACACCGCGGTTGCTGTTCGCGCCATCGGATTTTCGGCGCTATCTTTGGCTGGCGGTGTGGTACGCGGTGATCACTACGCCGATTCCGCCATTTGCGGCGTATTATCTCAAAGTCGGCGGAAATCTGACGCCGGGACGGATCATGCAGTTTGAGGTGTTACGCTACTGTGGGGTTATCGCAGGGGCGTGGTTGATACGCAGGCGAATTGATGCGGTAGGGGCACGGGCGTTTTTTCTGGTGTCGCTCGGGTTGGTCGCGGTGGCGGCGGTGCTGTGGGGGCTTTATTTGCGTGAATTTATCGGGGGCGCCGTCGTGATGGGCGGAATATATTTTATCATCGGGCTCGGCGCGGTGTGTTGGAATATCGCCAATCTGCATTATCTACCGAAAGTTTCTCCGGAGGGTGAACGTGCGCTCTACATCTCGATCCACGGTGCGGCCATTGCCTGCGTTGGCGGGTGCACGCCGATTCTTTGGGGAATGGTTTTAAAGAGCACGGGGCCGGCCGGCGTGCCGGGGATCAACGTTGAACTTTTCCAGGTTTTTTTCGCGAGTGTGTTGGTTTGCTGCTGTATTTTGTCGGTGCTTTTTGCGCGACTGCGGGAAGATACGAAAACGCACGTTGATCCGATTATCATCGGCAACGCTGTCCTTAATCCCTTTCGGGCGGCGTCTTACCTCGTGAATCTCATTGATGCCAAAAGTCTCGTGCGTGAGGTCGCGCCTCCGCGTGCCGAGCGAAAATAATTCCGCGCTTCCGTTTGCCGCGTTTTCCGGGATTCATCTCGCTTTCCATTCCTGTTCCGATGGCCAAAGTTCGTATTCTTCCCGACCGAGTCGCTAATCAGATCGCCGCTGGCGAGGTGATAGAGCGCCCGGCTGCGGTGGTAAAAGAACTGGTGGAAAATGCCCTCGACGCCGGCGCGACGCGAATCGAGGTCGAGTTCCGCCATGGCGGACGCTCGTTGATGCGCATTGAGGATAATGGCTCGGGCATGACGCGCGACGATGCGTTGCTCGCGCTGGAACGGCATGCCACAAGCAAGATCGCTGAAGCGGCGGACTTGGATTGTTTGCATACGTTTGGTTTTCGCGGCGAGGCGTTGCCATCGATCGCGAGCGTATCGCGCTTTGAACTCCAGACTCGTGTCGCCGATAGTGATGATGGCACGGAGATTTTGATCAACGGAGGGAAGTTTATTCACGTCCGCGATTGTGGCCGCCCCGTCGGCACGCGGATGGAGGTGACGCATCTGTTCAATTCAGTGCCAGCTCGCCGGAAATTTCTCAAAACTGACGCGACAGAAGCAGCGCATATCGTGCAGTGCGTGCGGCTTTATGCCCTAGCGAGTCCGCAGGTGGCGTTCACTCTCATCGAGGATGGGCGGGTAATTTTTCGATCCCCAGAGTGTTCGACACTGGCCGAGCGAGTTACAGAAATCTTTGGTCAACAGATCGCCGAGTCGCTCATCGCAATCGAGAGCGTCGAGCCGGGTTTGAAACTCTCGGGCTTGATTGGTCGGCCTGGAGTGGGTCGGGCTACGCGTCACGAGATGATTGTTTTTGTAAACGGCCGTCCGGTGGACAGTCGCACGCTTAATTATTCTCTCATAGAGAGTTATCATGAATCGCTCCCGAAGGGGCGGTACCCGTTGGCGTTCGTATTTTTTGAATGCGATCCGGCGGCGGTAGACGTCAACGTACATCCGGCAAAGCGCGAAGTACGTTTTCGCAGCGAGCCGCAGGTGCGTGGATTTGTGATTCGTAGCGTCTTGCACCGTCTGCGCGAGGTTGCTGCGCCTGTCGTACCAGTGGTGGAAGCTACAGAGATCAGGCCCGTCGCAGAGCTAACTTTGCCTTCTGGTTTGGCGCCCCTGGTCGTGCCTGCGCCTGTGCCGCGATTTTCCGCCGCGACAACCGCCGCGCCATTCCGCGCGGCCCCAGCGATTCTGTCGGCGACAACAGGACTACAGCCGCCGATTGCTTCCGATTTCAGCCGAGATGCGCGTCATGAAATTTCCATGACATCGTGGCGCTACATAGGTCTGGCGCACTCGATCGGCGAGCTGCGCATGAGCGCATCTGGTTTGACCGACTGGTAGTGCAATTTGCCTCCGGCGCCGTACCGAGCCAACGCTTGTTGTTACCTATTCCGCTGGAACTTGATCCCATCGCCGCGGCGTTGTTAATTGATCGCACGAGATTTCTCGCCGGTCACGGTTTTGAAATTGGAGAATTTGGGCGTAATTTTTTCCGCATCGAATCCTTGCCGACGTGGATGGAACCGGCGGATGCGGAATCCTTTGTCCGTGATGTGCTCGGGGCACTTCGTGATGGTCGTCTACCCGAGAGCAATCTTGCCCTGGCTCGAGAAGAGCTCGCTCGCATCTCCACGGCCAAAGCGATTCGCTTGCCGGCCGCGCCCTCAGAAGCGGCCTTACGCGCCCTTATTGTCGAGTTGTTTGCGACGCGCACCCCGCTGACGAGTCCGTCTGGCCGTCCTACCTTTATTGAGCTGAATCATGGCGAGTTGGCGCGGCGCTTTCAGAAATAATCGGGTTTGTCGCAAGAAATTAACTACCAGAGTTATCCTGATGCTGGCATGAATCCTGTTAGTACGCTCTATTTATACCCATGGCCAAATCTGCCGCTAAATCCCAACCCACATCACCTGGCGCTGCTATCGCGTGTTCTGCGCCCGCTGCGGGTGCGGACACAACGGTGAGTGAGGCGAGTTTCCGGGCTTTGATTTTGCGGCATCTCACCTCGACGCTAGCGCGGCATCCGGCCTCGGCTACTTCGCGTGATTGGTGGGTTGCGACCGCGCTAGCGGTGCGGGACACGATTCATGAGCGTATGATCGCTACGCAGTCCGTGCACAATGCCCAGAACGTGCGCCGAGTTTATTATTTCTCGCTCGAGTACCTCATGGGCCGACTCTTCGGCAACAACCTCCTTGCAACGGGTCTACTCGACACGGCCCAAGCCGCGCTCAAAGGCTTGGGGCAAGATTTTGAGAAAATCCGCGAGTCCGAAGTCGACATGGGGTTAGGTAATGGCGGTCTCGGCCGTCTTGCTGCGTGTTTCCTCGATTCGCTCGCGACGATGGATTATCCCGCACTTGGCTACGGAATCTACTACGAGTTTGGACTCTTTAGGCAGTCTTTTGTGAATGGTCACCAGGTCGAAGCCCCGGATAACTGGATTATTTTCGGTAGTCCTTGGGAAGTGGTTCGCCCGGAATATACCCAGGAAGTCCGCATCTTTGGACGAGTTGAAAATGTCTTCGACGACCGGGGTCACTACCGCCCGCGCTGGGTCGATACCAAGACGATCTTAGGCGTGCCGCACGATATCCCCATTGCTGGTTATGGCACCCAAACGGTCAACATGCTGCGTCTCTGGGCCTCCAAATCTACCGAGGACTTTGATTTGGCTGCGTTTAACAGTGGCGGTTACGTCGAGGCCGTGCGCGAAAAAGCCGTGGGCGAGACGATTTCAAAAGTTCTTTATCCAAACGATAAAACGGAAAACGGCAAAGAGCTCCGTTTAGTGCAGCAGTATTTTTTCGTCGCCTGTTCATTGCGCGATATCATCCGCCGGCATCGTCGTAATCCCGCTAATTCTTGGGACAACTTTGCTGATAAAGTCGCGGTCCAACTAAATGACACTCATCCGGCCATCGCGGTCGTTGAGCTCATGCGGATATTGCTCGATGAAGAGGGTCTCGCCTGGACGCGCGCATGGCCGATCGTAACCGCTACCTTCGCTTACACCAATCACACGTTGATGCCCGAAGCGCTCGAGCGCTGGAGTGTACCGCTCTTTGAGCGCGTGCTGCCGCGCCACCTACAGATCATCTACGAGATCAACGTGAATCACATGGTCGCAGTCGAAGCGCGCTGGCCCGGCGACAACCACAAGAAACGCATCTGCTCCATTATCGACGAAGATGGCCCGAAAATGGTCCGCATGGCGCACCTCTCCGTTGTAGGTTCCCACGCCGTCAACGGCGTCGCCGCGCTCCACACCGCGTTACTCAAAAAAGATCTCTTCCCTGAATTCGACGCCTTGTTTCCGGGTAAATTTCAAAACAAGACCAACGGCATCACGCCACGCCGTTGGCTGCTCAAGTGCAACCCGCGCCTTTCCACGCTCATCACTCGCACGCTCGGCAACAACCTGTGGGTGCGCGACTTAGCTAAGCTCCGTGGCTTAGAAAAATCGGCAGACGCCGCCGCGTTTCAGTCCGAATTTATGGCTATTAAACGCGCCAATAAAGCTGAGCTCGCTGCCGTCATCAAAGCCGAGTGCGGCATCGACGTTTCGTCTGATGCGCTATTCGACGTCCAAATTAAACGCCTCCACGAATACAAGCGTCAGCACCTGAATCTGCTTCACATTCTCGCTCTCTACCGACGCTTGTTGCAGAACCCCGCGCTCGATGTCGTGCCGCGAGTTTTCGTCTTCGCTGCCAAAGCCGCACCCGGTTACGACGTCGCGAAAAATATCATTCGTGCGATCAACACCATCGGCGCCCGCATCAACGCTGACGAGCGCATCGGCGGAAAAATCAAAGTTGTCTTTTTGCCCAATTACCGTGTCTCGCTCGCCGAAAAAATCATCCCCGCCGCCGATCTCTCAGAGCAGATTTCTACGGCCGGCAAGGAAGCCTCTGGCACCGGCAACATGAAACTCGCCCTCAATGGCGCCCTTACTATTGGCACCCTCGATGGCGCAAACGTCGAGATCGGTGAAGAAGTCGGCGCGGAAAATATTTTTATCTTCGGCCTCACCGTCGAACAGGTCGAAGCCGTTTGGGCCAAAGGGTACAACCCTTGGGATTATTACCACGCTGACGAAGAACTCCGGGCCGTCATTGACTGGCTCGGCAGTGACTACTGGACTCCGGGTGAAACTGGCGCGTTTTCCGCGGTACATGCTTCGCTTCTGCACCAAGGCGATCCGTTCCTTGTGCTAGCAGATTTTCGCGCTTATTGTGACGCCCAAGGCCGAGTCGACGCCGCGTATCGCAACCGCGCCGGCTGGGCGAAATCCGCGATCCTCAACACCGCGCGCCTCGGCAAATTCTCAAGCGACCGCACCATTCGAGAATACGCCGAACAGATTTGGAATCTCCCTGCCGTGCCGGTGGTTTGAGCTGTTTTTCGGGCTGCGCAATAATGCTCGGCGACGACGAACGCGCTTGGGGATTGGCAGTCGCGCTGGGCTCCGCCAAGTCATGCGTCGGCCAACGTCCGATGCGCTTTTATCGTCCCGTTTTTTTCTTCGCCCTTTGCGGGCTGCTCGCTTGGGTCCCGACTCGTGCGCAGTCAATGGCGCGTCCAATGCTGGCCGGTGAGCTTGGTGGCACGCTTAAGGTTTTTAAATTTCCTTGGGCTCCCGAACTCGTCTGGAGAGTTCAAATCACAAGTTTGGCCGATGCGCGCCTGCACCTTCACCTTTTCGCCGATGCGCCGGGCGCTCGTATGCAGATGCGTGTCGCAATTGATTCCAACCTCGACGCGGGCACGTGGACCCTTCGCGAAGGTCGGCTTGATCCGGCTATTTGGCTCCCGCGCCTCGCACCGCAGCTTAGTCCGACACTCGCGGGCGCTGTGGCTGAGGGGGACATGGAATTGCGTGGCGATGGGGTAATTCGTGGCGGTCAACTCGAGGGTCGTATGATGATTGAGTGGCGACGAGGAGCGGTTCGTCATGCCTCGCAAGGCTGGGCGCTGGAGGACATCGCGTTGGAGGGAGATTTTATTTTTGAGCAGAACCCCGCGCGCTGGTCGAGCGTGAGTCCGCTGCGTCTGACCATCGGCTCCATCACGACTGGCCGTTTTGGGGCCCGAAATTTACTCGTGCGGGCGCAAATAGATGAACGTCTTTTACCGCAAATCGAAGAAGCGCGCGTGGAGATTGCAGGCGGTGAAATCGAAGCGGCGCCGTTTACGTTGCCGCTTTCCCCGCTGATGATTCAAGTGGCTTTAACGATCCGTCGCATCGGCTTGGCCGACGCGGTGGCGCTCGTGCCGACGGGTTTGGCTGAGGCGCAAGGACGTGTGCAGGGCGCGTTGCAACTGGGCTGGAGTAAAGCGCTCGGGTTACAGATCGGGGCGGGGCGTCTCGACCTCGTCCCTGATGAACCGATGATGTTGCGGCTGGCGCCGGCTCCGGGCCTTTTGAGTGCGAGTGTGCCCGAGCGCTTCGCGTTGCTGCCAGCTTGGCTTGGGCCGATGACACGGAGGCTGGCACCCTTGAACCCGGGGTATGCGGACTTGGTAGCGATCGAACTAGGTCGCACTGCGCTCAAAGTCGAATCGCTTGAAGTCCGGCTCACTCCCGAAGGTGATGTACAGGGACACTCCGCTCGCGTCTTGATCCAGGCCCGTCCCGCGCTCGACGGCACTTCAGTAGGCCCTGTCAGCTTTGAGATTGGCGTGAAAGGCCCGCTGGCCTACGTGCTGCGTCTCGGCGCTGAGAACGGTTCCACGCTCTCTTTGCGATAAGGAAACTTTCGTTGCTCCCCGCGGTCCATTCATGAACCTCTATTCTATGCTACGCATACTTCCTGTGCTCGCTGGTTTTTTGTTGTCCGGTTGTTTGAACGTCACTGTTCAACCGATCGAGGTTAAGGTCCATGCGACGCTCGATGTGAACGTCAAAGTCGACCGCGCCCTCGATGATTTCTTCGGCGACCTCGATAAAAAATCGGCCACCATCGGAACGCTTCCCGCCAAATCTTAAAACTCACCCATGAAAACTATATTTCTCCGTGTTCTGCTGGTCCTTGGTTTATTTTCGGCGACGATGGCTAGCTTGCGCGCCGAGGATCTCGGCGCCGTGAAAGGCCGCATGAGTAAACGCCTTGCGAATCTCGACTCTTGGAAAAGCCAAGGCGTCATCGGTGAAAACAATCGTGGACTCGTTGAGCTCCGCGGTGCCAACGCGGAAGCGGGTGACGTAGTAGCGGCAGAGAATCGTGACCGTGAAGCTGTCTATGCGGCTCTCGCCCAACAAACGGGTTCTAGCGCTGAAACCGTGGCCCGCGCCCGCGCCAAGCAAATCGCAGCTGTCAGCGCCGCAGGCGTCTGGCTACAGCGTGAGATTGGTGACTGGTATAAAAAATAATTCCCGACGATTAATTTTCGACTGAAAGCAGATCGCGCAAACGGTTCTGAGTATCAGGCATTGATTAGGCGGCGGCACTGGTTCACGGTTGAAAATTAATCGAAATGGACTTTTACCCCATGTTTTCAACTCACGTTCACCGCTGTTTGGCTGCGATTACCCTCTGCATTGTGGTTTTTATTGCGTCGGTCGCCGGCGCGGCGGAAAAGGATTTTCTGCCGGCCATCGTCTATGATTTTGGCGGCAAGTTTGATCGCTCGTTCAACCAGTCGGCCAGTGAGGGCGCGGAGAAATTCAAGAAAGATACCGGCATCGCTTATCGTGAATTTGAGATTACTAACGCCGCGCAGCGCGATCTAGCCATGGCACAACTCGCTAAGCGCGGCGCCAGCATCATCGTCGCGGTCGGTTTCACACAGGCCTCCGCGGTTGAGAAAGTCGCCAAGCAGTTTCCGGCGGTGAAATTCACCATTATCGACGCCGTTGTCGATCTACCCAATGTCCAGTCGATCAATTTCCGCGAACAGGAGTCGTCGTTTCTGTGCGGAATGGCTGCTGCCCTAGTTTCAAAAACAGGTAAAGTTGGCTTCGTTGGCGGCATGGATATTCCTCTTATTCGCAAGTTCGCCCTCGGTTACGCGCAAGGGGTCCATTTTGTGAATCCCGCGGCCGAGATATTTGAAAACATGACGGGTACTACGCCGGCCGCTTGGGGTGATCCGACCAAGGGCGCCGAACTCGCACGAAGCCAATTCGGCCGTGGAGCCGATGTCGTTTTCCACGCGGCGGGTGCGACCGGTATAGGCGTCATGCAGGCGGCGAAAGATGCGGGAAAATTTAGTATCGGCTGCGACAGCAATCAAAACTACCTGCATCCCGGCAGTGTATTGACCTCCGCCATGAAGAGTGTGGACGTGGCTGTCTATCGGGCGTTTAGCGAAGCCAAGGCCGGCACTTGGAAGCCAGGTCAGCTCGTGCTCGGTCTTCCGGAAAATGGCGTTGGTTACTCCCTCGACGAGTATAACCGTAAGTTGCTCACGCCCGCCATCGAGGCCCGCCTCCAAAAGGCCAAGGCCGACATCGTCAGCGGAAAAATCGTCGTCGCGGAATACAAGGCGCCTTAAACGCATCCTGTGTCGAAGGAGCCCGCAGCGCCCCCATTTACGCCGCCCGACGCTCCGCCCGCGCTCGAGTTGCGCGGTATCGATAAACGCTTCGGGGCGGTGCATGCCAACCGCGCGATCACCTTCGCCGTGGCCCCGGGCAGTATCCACGGCCTCATCGGAGAAAATGGTGCGGGCAAATCCACGTTGATGAACATCGTCTACGGTTTTCATTGTGCGGACGCGGGCGAGATCCGCGTCCATGGCCGCGCCGTCGAAATCGGTTCGCCGCAGGAGGCCATCGCGGCGGGCATCGGTATGGTGCATCAACACTTCATGCTCGTGGAAAATTTCACGGTGCTTGAAAATGTTGTGCTAGGCGTCGAGGGCAGTGCGCTCCTCGCGGGGGGCTTCGCGTCTGCGCGAGCGGAACTTGGGCGTTTGGCGCGTGATTACGGACTAGAAGTGCCGCTTGATTCGGTGGTCTCAGAATTGTCGGTCGGGCTCCAGCAGCGCGTGGAAATTCTTAAAGCGCTTTACCGCGGAGCCGAGGTTTTGATTTTGGATGAACCGACAGCGGTACTCACGCCTCACGAGGCGGATCAACTCTTCAGCATGCTACGGCGCTTAAGAGCGCAGGGCAAAGCAGTGATTCTCGTTACGCATAAGCTCCGCGAAATCATGGCCGTCACCGATCGTGTCACGGTGATGAAGCAAGGAGCGATCGTCGCGGAAGTTATCACGCGCGAAACCTCGCCGCGCGGCCTCGCGGAGCACATGGTGGGTCGCGCGGTATTGCTCCAGGTGGAGAAACGTCCGGCGAAGCCGGGCTTAGCTTTACTAACCGTCAAGGCGCTCGAGGTCAGGGACCGTCTGGGCGTGGCTCGACTAAAAAATGCAAGTTTTACTCTGCGGGCTGGTGAAATTGTCGGTATCGCTGGTGTGGCGGGTAACGGTCAGTCTGAATTGCTTGAGGCCTTGGCGGGTACGCGCACAGCGAGTTGCGGTGAAATTTCCCTCGGCGGGCGCGACCTCGTACGCGAGCAACTCGATCCGTGTGCGCGGCGCGCACTTGGGCTGGCGCACGTGCCGGAGGATCGTTTGCGGATGGGGGTAGTTGGGGAATTTTCGGCCGCTGATAATGCGATGCTTGGTTATCATGATGCGGCACGTTTCAATTGCTGCGGCTTGCGTGACGAAGCGGCCATTCGTGCTGCGTGCGCGGAAAAAATGGCGGAGTTTGATGTGCGTCCGGCCCAGCCAGAGCTGCGCCTCGCGACGTTTTCTGGAGGCAATCAACAGAAACTCGTTCTCGCGCGTGAAATCGACGCTGATCCCAAAGTGTTGCTCGTCGGGCAGCCAACACGTGGCGTGGATATTGGTGCGATCGAGTTTATCCATAAACGACTCATCGCGCTGCGCGATGCAGGTAAGGCGATGCTGCTCGTATCGGTCGAGCTCGATGAGATTCTTGCGCTCGCGGATCGTATTTTGGTGATGAATGGTGGCGAAATCATCGGCGAGTTGTCGCGCGCCGAGGCGACTGAAGAAAAAATTGGCCTCATGATGACCGGTGTACGAGGGGAGGCTTCGCAATGAGCGCGCCCGCCAAACTTCCGAGATGGGCTGAACTTGGTTTGTTGCCGCTCATTAATCTTGGCGTGGCGCTCGTCTTCGCCGGTCTGATTATAAAAATCCTTGGGGAAAGCCCTATTGCAGCGTTCAAACTCATGGCGACGGGCGCGCTCGGGACGCAGGAAGGCATGGGCTACACGCTTTATTACGCGACCAATTTTATCTTCACCGGGCTTGCCGTAGCGGTCGCCTATCACGCGGGACTTTTCAACATCGGCGCCGAGGGGCAGGCCTATATCGGTGGCTTGGGTACGGGGCTTGTGTGTCTGTATTTGGGGACGTGGCCGTTTTGGGTGGTGTTGCCGCTCGCAGTCTTGGCCGGGGCGATTTTTGGTGCGGCGTGGGCGTTTATTCCCGCCTGGCTCCAAGCGCGGCGCGGGAGCCATATCGTGATTACGACGATCATGTTTAACTTTATCGCTGCGGCATTAATGACGTATCTGCTCGTCAACGTCCTCATTAAGCCGGGTCAACAATCGCCGGAGACGCGAGAGTTTCCCGCCAACGCCGTGATGCCGGCCGCGCACGAATTGTTCGCCAAAATCGGAATCACTGTGGTGGCGACGCCGCTCAATCTCGCGTTTGGACTCTCGCTCATAGCGGCGGCTGGTGTGTGGAT
>RGAX01000071.1 GCA_009919985.1 Opitutaceae bacterium | reverse complement strand
AATATCGCCCTGATCCAGTCGCTGCCTCAACGCACCGGTATCGCCCAGCATGAAGTCGCGGGACCGGGGCTGCCGGTGTTTAATCGCGACGGGAGCTTCGTCGGCTTGGCGCTGAGCTCTTTTGGCCAGACGTTTTTGCAATTCTCGCGCGCGGATCGCGGGGGTTCGCCGACGATGTTGATCAACGTCGAAGAGAGCAGTGTGTTCCACCTCACGGTTGAAGTATTGCCGTACCTCTCGCGGGTGCCGCAAAATGAATTTGGTCGGCCTTTGGCGTGGCTCGGCGCTTATGGCTTTGAACCGATGGATCGTGAGGTCGCGACTTTTCTCAAATTAGATGCGCAATCGGGCGCCGTGGTGAGTGAAGTTCTTGAAGGCAGTCCGGCAGAGAAAGCCGGCATGCAGGCGCGCGATATCGTGCTGGAGATTAATGGCCGGGCTCTGCCGCGCTTCAAACCGGATCGTGTCGTCGTCAGTTTTGTGGAGCGCGAGGTCGAACGCCGGGTGCCGGGCGCTCCGCTCTCGCTTACAGTGCTTCGCGGCACCGAGCGGGTTGACGTAAAGGTGACGCTCGGTGACGAACCGAAATTAATGCGTGAGGCTGCGCGGAGGTATTTCGAACGGCTGGGATTTACGGCGCGGGAGTTTGTCTATGGCGATGCGATCTCGCGGCGGTTAAAAGTCGCGGACACCGCTGGCATCGTGGCGCATTTCGTCAAAGGAAACAGTCCAGTTTCCGTCGCCGGTTTACGCATGGATGATTGGATTAAGGAAATCGACGGAGTGGAGCCCAAGTCGTTTGCCGAGGCGGTGGAGAAACTCGCCGCGATCCAAGCGGATGCGGCGCGTACGGAGTTTGTCCTGCTTGTGGGGCGCGCCGGCGAAACCGCCGTGCTCCGCGTAAAACTCAAATAACTTATTTCCCCTAAACATGTTCACCGGCATAGTCGAAGAAACCGGCCACGTCGTGGCCTTCACCCAGCACGCCGCCTCGTGGCGTCTGCAAATCGCGGCACGTGCCGCGCTCCAAAACGTTGCGTTGGGCGATAGCATTGCGGTCAACGGTTGTTGCCTCACTGTCGTCGAGTTCGACGCGCAGTATTTGTATTTTGATGTGTTGGAGGAGACGCGGCGTCTCACCAATTTTTCTGCGCTGGCGACGGGCGCCTTAGTGAATCTCGAGCGTAGTTTGCGCTTTGATGGAAAAATAGGTGGCCATTTTGTCTCTGGCCACATCGACGGGCAGGGCCTGATTGAGGTTCTTGAAGTCCGAGGCAAGGACACGTACCTGCGGGTCCGCGTCCCGGCTGGCGCTGGCCGCTATCTCATTCATAAAGGCAGTATTGCTATCGACGGTATGTCGTTGACCTTGGCCGAAGTGGAAGGTGATAGCTTCGCGGTTTGGCTGATTCCGACGACCTTGGCGTTGACTAACATCCGTACACGTCGAGCTGCAGAGCGGGTAAATTTGGAATTCGACTTACTGGGCAAGTATGTGGAAAAACTTCTGAATATTCGCTCAAGCTGACCTGCCTTAATGCGCACCGCCCTTAATGCCCTCACCGACGAGCTTCGCCGGCTCAAAACGACCGGGATCAAATCCGTCAGCGTTTCTGAGGCGAGTTTGTTGGCCTTACGGGCAGTGATTCGTGGTCGGCAAAGCTCAAGTGCAGTGGCGGGCAAGGTGGCCGCACCAGAGCGACCGATCGCAGTTCCGCCGATGCCGGTGGCCAAGCCTAAGGTGGTTGAGCCCAAATTGCCCCCGCCGCCCGTGGTGACGTTGCCCGCGGGCGACAAGGCCGGACGCTGGGCGGCATTGGTGGCGGCCGCACAGACTGATCCCGTGGCGCTCGCTCACGTACCGCCGGGCAAAAAAATCGTTTGCGGGACGGGCAATCTTGATGCGCGAATTTTGTTTATCGGTGATGCCCCAGGCTTGGAAGAAGAGTCGGAAGGTGAACCCTTTGTCGGTCCGTCCGGCCAGTTACTCTCGAAGATGATCGGCGCGATGGGGCTCAAGCGGGCCGAGGTTTACCTCGCTAGCCTGATGACCTGGCGCCCGGATGCGACGGTGCCGGCCGCCGCGGGGCAAATCGGCCATCGCGGGCCGACGGACGAAGAGATGCGTTATTGCCTGCCGTATCTGCGCGCGCAGATCGAGATCGTGCAACCGACCTTACTCGTCGCCCTCGGCTCGAGTGCGGCGCAAGGTTTGCTGGGGAGCAACACGTTCAAAGCCCTCGGCGAGGTCCGTGGTGAATGGCGGGAATTCGCGGCCCGTCCGCTCATGGTAACGTACCACCCGAGCTATATCTTGCGCAATCAGAGTAACCGCTCGAAGCGCATGATTTGGGAAGATTTGTTAAAAGTGATGGAGCGTGCCGCGCTGCCGATCTCCGAAAAACAACGCGCTTTCTTTTTGTAAAAAAATAACATGAAACCACGCGCTCTGCGTCTTTGGTTCTGGCTCAGTAGTCTAGCGATCTTGTCGCCTCTGCAGGCAAGTGATGCGCCGTTCGACTTCGATGCGCTGCGCTACCGAGCCAAAATGCTTTCGGCTAAACCGTACGTCGCGCGCCCCAGTCGTGTACCGGAAAAACTCCGCCAGCTGACGTACGATCAGTACCGTGACATCCGTTTTAATCCTGCGCAGTCACTCGGTCGTCGCGAGGGATTGCCGTTTCAACTCCAGTTTTTTCATCCGGGGTTTATTTTTGATAAGACCGTCCAAGTCTCTGAGTTGAAAAACGGCTTCGAGACGCCGGTAGCTTTTTCGTCGCAGTTTTTTGATTACGGAAAAAATCGTCTCGGTGATATTCCGGCCACGATTGGTTTTACCGGTTTCCGAATGCTATATCCGCTAAATACCGCGAGCGACGAACTCGGCGCATTTCAGGGAGCGAGTTATTTTCGGCTGCTGAGTCAAAAAGCCGTTTACGGTCTTTCTGCGCGCGGCTTAGCGATCAACACCGGTGATCCCGCCGGCGAGGAGTTTCCGATTTTCGAGGAATTTTGGGTGCAGCGCTCGGACCCTGAGGCGAAAGAGTTGGTGCTTTTTGCGCTGCTCGACAGTCCGAGCGTCGCGGGCGCGTACCGTTTTGTGATCCGGCCTGGCGCCACGACCGTTGCGCAGGTCAAAGCCGTGCTTTACGCACGCACCACCATCAAGACTTTGGGCATCGCGCCGCTGACCAGTATGTTTTGGCACGGTGAAAATACGACCACGTCGACCGGTGATTTTCGCCCCGAAGTGCATGACTCCGACGGTTTGCTCGTGAACCACAGTGGCGGTGAATGGCTTTGGCGGCCGCTTACAAATCCGGAAAAAATTCGCACTGTGGCCTTCGGCGATCAAAATCCGCGCGGTTTCGGTTTACTGCAGCGCGATCGCAAATTTTCCAGTTACGAAGATCTTGAAGCCAATTATCACTTGCGTCCCACCGCCTGGGTCGAGCCGGTCGGCTCTTGGGGCGCGGGATCCGTGCGCTTGGTCGAATTGCCAACGCCGGACGAGACCAATGACAACATCGTGGCCTTCTGGGCGCCTGATGTTTTGCCGCCCGTCGGCGAGCCCATCGAGTTTGAATACCGGCTTAATTGGGCGCTCGACCAGATCCGCCCCCCGGCCGGTTTTACCGTCGCGACTCGTCGGGGTCGTTCAAAAACGCATGAACCAGATCTCGAGCGTTTTATCCTCGATTTCGACGGCCCTTATCTCGGCAAACGCGGTCCCGATCCTGACATCGAGGCGGTCGTTTCCGCTGGCGATGGCGCCACGGTCACTTATTCGACCGTCCAAAAAAACCCGCATAACGGCACGTGGCGCGTTGCGTTCGGCTTACGCCCCGATGGCACTGGCCGGCCGGTGGAGTTGCGCTGTTTTCTGCGCAAATCGCCGCATGTGCTGACCGAAACGTGGACGTACCTTTGGCAACCGTGAGCGATTCTAGGCCGATTCTCTTACCGGGCGAGTTTCGCCCGAAGACAGGCACCATGGAGTCGTGGAACGCCGCGTATGTTCGCGTCGAAGATTATCTACGCGCGCACCGAATCCACAACCGCCTTCATCAGAGTCGCCTCATTCAAGACATTTTGGAACGCGCCGCCCTCCGCCATGCCGTGCAACCGTTGCTCGATCCCACGACGTTGGCGGCGGAAGAAACGGAAGCGTTGATGGATTCGTGGTTCGGCAAGGTTCTCGTCAAGGACAGCGCTCCGCATGAACGAATTGCAATCGAGGGCCGCGTGGCTTTGCTGCTAAGCGATGGCTCGCAGAAATGGCCCTGCGGCGGGCGAGACGCTGGAGCGTTTCGAAAAATGGCCGATTCTGCGCACGCTGCTGCTGTGGTTGGTTTTTGTAGCCGTGTTATCCGGACTGTTCTACGCGACGCGCTGATTACCCATGCCTATTTTTTTTAAGAAACCGATGACAACGCAGCGGCTTAATCGCCGTCGATTCGTGTTTTTTTCATCGATTTTCCTCCTTACGAGTTTGGCGACATGGTTCATGGCCGACTTGCTTTGGCGTGATGGCATCAGCGGCTTGGAAATGGTGCTACTTGGTTTGTTCGTGGTTTTGTTTGCGCACATCGCGACGGGATTTTGTACGGCGATCGTGGGCTTCTACGTTTTGAATCGCGGGGGCGATAGTTGCCGTATCACGGCCACAATTCCCGATGGCGAGGAACCGCTTCTCGCCTCGACGGCAATTGTCATGCCGGTGTTTAACGAAGATGTGAGCCGCGTCTTTGAAGGCTTGCGCGTGATTTACCGCTCGATGCAGGAGACCAAGAAACTCGAGCATTTCGATTTTTTTATCCTGAGCGATTCCAACCGGCCCAACCAGTGGATTCAGGAGGAGGTGGCCTGGGTTGAGTTGTGCAAACAGGTCGGAGGTTTTGGAAAAATCTTTTACCGTAAACGCCGTCATCAAATTAATAAAAAGGCCGGTAACGTGGCAGATTTTCTCCGACGTTGGGGTAAGAATTATCGTTACATGGTGGTGTTAGATGCGGACTCGATCATGACGGGGCGAGCCTTGGTGCAACTGGTGGCGTTGATGGAAAAAAACGCACAGGTGGGTATCATGCAGACCGCGCCGCGTATCGTGTATGGCGAGACCTTGTACGCTCGGTTACAATCGTTCGCGAGTCGGCTTTATGGCCCGCTGTTTCTCGCTGGACTCAACTACTGGCAGCAGCATGACGGCAACTATTGGGGGCATAATGCGATTATCCGCATCCAGCCTTTTATCGATCATTGCGCATTGCCGGATTTACCGGGCAGCGAGCCGTTTGGCGGCCGGATCCTGTCGCACGATTTTGTTGAAGCCGCTTTGATGCGCCGCGCAGGTTGGGAAGTATGGCTAGCCGGCGAGATCGAGGGAAGTTTTGAGGAAGGTCCGCCGACGTTGATTGATAGCGCCAAACGGGACCGGCGCTGGTGTCAGGGTAACATGCAGCATGCCTGGCTCTTGACGGCGCGTGGCTTCCGCCCAGCGAATCGGTTTCATTTGTTGATGGGCGTGATGGGTTATGCGTCCTCGCCCTTATGGCTGCTGTTTTTGGTGTTGAGCACGATCCATGTGTTTGGGTTGCAGGCGCACCCGTTGCCTGGCGGTGGCCTCCGCCCGCAGGATATGACCTCCGTATTCGGATTTTTATTGGAAGTACCGGAGGCGTTATCGTTGTTTGTTTTTACGATGCTGCTGTTGTTCTTGCCCAAGCTCGTAAGCGTGGTGCTCACGTTAGGTAATCCGGAATTGCTCGTGCGTTTTGGCGGTGCGGTGCGGTTGACGTTGAGCGCGATTATCGAAACGGCGGTCTCGGCTTTATTGGCTCCGATCAACATGTTGTTTAACGCTAAATTCGTGATCTTCACGTTGCTGGGGCAAGGGGTGGGTTGGGTGACGCAACAGCGCGCGGGTGAGGAAGACGGGACGGATTGGCGACATAATACTCTCCTTAATTGATCCCGTTTAACCTTTTTGGGACTCGCTGCCCGAAATGATTTCCAGAAGTTCCTTCGTGATCCCCGCTTGGCGCTGCTTATTATACTGCAGCGAAAGTTTCTTTATCATTTCGCCGGCGTTTTTTTGGTGGTTGAGTCCCGTCTTGGCCGGGTTGACGGCGTCGATCCCGCTTTCGATTTTTTTGAGCAAGGCCAGTTTTGGACGCAATGCTCGCGAGCTGGGCGTTTTTCTCACTCCGGAGGAAACTCATCCGCCGTATGAGCTGAAGCGTCTGCAACAAAACCTCGCCGAGTGCTACCGGCATCTGCCCCCGTTTGAACCGCTGCGGGTGGATTATGGGCTGATGCAGGCGGTGCTGGATCCTTATGTGAATGCCATGCACGTTGCCTTGTTGCGCCAGCGTCGTCCAAGCGAGGAAGCGCGAGAGTGGTTCGCGGTCTTGCGTCTGCGTTTGCTGCATGAAGGTCCGGCCAAATTTACGGCCAAAGAAAAAATGGCGCTGCTGCTCGACGCCGAATCGATGATCTGGCTGCACCGCGAGTTGTGGAGTTCGCCGGCTGAGGTCATCGCGGAATGGTGGCGACTCGCGATGCGCCAGTATAACGTGCTCACACTGGCCCCCACTACGGCGTTGTACCGTTGAAAGGTGGGACTTAGGCCGAGAGTATAGGCCGAGGAGTTGACGCTGGGGGTTCCTTCTTTCTAGTTCGTTCACTTTCCTCGGTTATTTAATTTAAAACATACCCTCTTCTTGATGATCGCGTGGCTGATTTTCTTATCCCGGTTATGGGCCTGCGGTTGGGTGAGCGGCGGCCGGAGGTTCTAATATGGAAACTAAGGTCCGCGTCACGGGTTTGCGTAAACGCTACGGTGCGATCGAAGCGTTGCGTGGCGTCGATTTCACACTCCAAGCCGGTGAAATTTTCGGTCTACTAGGTCCTAACGGTGCGGGCAAAACCTCAACCCTCGAGTGTGTGTTGGGTTTGCGGGAACCGGATGCGGGGACCGTGGAGATTTGCGGTCTGGATGCGCTTCGGTTTCCGCGGGAAGTGAAACGTAAAATCGGAGTCGCGCTGCAATCGACTGCGTTGCAAGACAAGATTACGCCCCGCGAAGCACTCAATTTATTCGGTGCGTTTTACCCTGAGCCTGAGCCTACGCTCCGTTTGCTTGAGCGCTTTGATCTGGTGGCTAAAGCGGACGCGGCGTTCGAGACGTTATCCGGCGGACAACGGCAACGTCTGGCGTTGGCCTTGGCATTTGTGCATCGCCCCGAGGTAGTCATTCTCGATGAGCCTTCCACGGGCCTCGATCCGCAGGCGCGCCACGAATTGCACGCTGAGATCCGGCGCATGAAGTGCGACGGCTACACGGTGTTGCTGTCCACTCACCAGTTGGATGAGGCCGCGGCGTTGTGTGATCGAGTCGCGATCATCGACCAAGGGCGAATCGTCGCGACCGGTACGCCGCATGAACTGGTGGCAAGCGCGGCTAGCGGCCAAGCCGTCAGGTTCACCGCTTCGCAGCCCATTGATCCAGCGTCGCTGAATCGGATCCCTGGGCTGCGCGCGTTGCGCAGCGAGGGATTGTCGGTGTATTTCGAAACCGACGAGGCGGCACCGGTCGTGACGGCGCTGATGGTACTGCTTGCGGCTCAAGGAGCGACGCTGTGGGAGCTCGAGGTTAAGCGCTCTTCCCTCGAAGATGTCTTCCTCAAACTCACGCGTCCGGAAAATAAGTCGATGATCCATCTCGCATGAACGGACTACGCGAACATCTCGGGCAGTCGCTTCGGCTGCATTTTAGAAATCGGATGGCGCTGTTGTACGGTTATCTGTTTCCGCTGATTTTTCTCGTGGCGTTCTGGGTGCTGTATCGGCATGAAAAAATTCCGTTGATTCGCCACATGGGCGAGTTGTTGACGGTGAGCGTGCTCGGTGGCGCGTGCTTTGGTTTACCGACGACGTTGGTGAGCGAGCGCGAACGTGGCGTGTGGCGGCGTTACCGGCTCACGCCTTTGCCCACGTGGGCCTTCGTGGTGAGCACCGCGCTCGCGCGCTATGTGATTATTTTGAGCGCTGGGGCCTTGCAGCTCGGGCTCGCTTTGAGTTTGGGCATGCCGCTTCCGGCGCATCCCTTGGATCTCTGGGTTGCGTTCACCGTGGTCTCCTTTGCGTTCATTGGGTTGGGACTCGTGCTGGCGATGTTAGCCGATAACGTGCCGGCGGTGCAGGCGCTGGGGCAGTGTATCTTTTTGCCGATGCTGATCATTGGCGGGGTCGCGGTTCAACTGGCTAGTCTGCCGACGTGGGCGCAACATGTATCGGCTTTTTTCCCGGGACGTTATGCGGTCGAGGCTTTGCAAGCGTGCGTCTCCGGCGTCGGCCTCGAGTCGATTGGTTTTTGTCTGCTGGCGTTGGCCTTGATCGGCGTGGCCGGTTGCAGTGCAGGGGCCAAATTATTTCGTTGGGATGCCGCGCAGCGCTTTGCGGCCAGTAACGGCAAACTGTGGTTGGTGCCCGTGCTTGGCGCATGGCTCGCGGTGGGTTTATTAGCGGAGGTGCGGGATCGCATCGCGGTCTCAATCGACGGGGCTACGGTCGCCGCACCCGTGGCTACGATGCCCGCGCCGTTACCGTTACCGCCTTGGACAAAAATTACCGCCAAGGATGTCGCCGCGCTCGATTTCCGTGTACCTTCGGATGGCGGCGTGGTCTCGCCGTTTGCCGGGCCGGAGGAAGAGGCGTCCGATTACACCAAGGATGAAGTCGAGGCTGTGAGGCAGGGGTTGTTGACGTGGCGACCTGGTCTCGAGGGCGACGATGTGCAACGCGTGCGTAATTTGGTCTGCGTCGCAGCCGTGCCGGATTCGATTCAACAACCTGTGGAGCGTTATCTTCCGCCCGTGGTGTTGAGTCATCTGCAGGAGATTTATCCCAAGGATAAATTGATCAAAATTTTAACGTGGATCGTGCTTCATCCCGAGGACGGGAGCGTGATCGATTCGATTGCCGACTTGGGCGTCCAAGGTACCGCCGGTGATCCTGCCGTCGTGCGCGAGCGCTCCTATCTTTACTCCATTAAATTTATCCTGCGCATCACGGGGCGCATTGATCGCTGAGGTTTGAGCGCGCCGCACTCGTCGGCCGACTCGATTTTCAGTCTCGCTGTCGGGCGGCTGTGTGATTGCGCTTACTCCTTCACCCCAAAGATGTACTCCGCCATCACTGTTTCACTCGTGCCCGAGGCCAAGGGTGGTCCTTTCGTTTATTGGTCGGGCTTGACCGAGGCGTGTGCGGATGCTGCCGCAGTCGGTTTTGAGGCGATCGAGATTTTCCCGCGCGGCGCCGACGGGTTTGATCGCGCAGCGCTGACGAAATTACTTCGCCAACACTCTCTCAAACTCGCGGCTATGGGCACGGGCGCAGGTTGGGTCGTCCACAAGCTCTCGCTGACTCATTGCGACGCCGCGGTCCGTCTACGCGCGCGGGAATTTATCCGGAGCATCATTGATCTGGCCGGCTCTTTCGATGCCCCGGCGATTATCGGTTCCATGCAGGGTCGTTGGGAGGGCGAAGTGACGCGGGCCCAAGCTTTGGCTTGGCTCGCCGAAGCGTTGGAAGACCTCGGCGCGCATGCGGCGACCCACGGCGTGCCGCTGCTTTATGAGCCACTTAATCGCTACGAGACCAATCTGATCAACCGTGTTGGCGAAACCGCCATCTGGCTCCGGACATTGCGCACGAAAAATATCCGTATCCTGGCCGACTTGTTTCACATGAACATAGAAGAATCCGATCTGGCCGCCACCTTGCGCGATGCCGGTTCGTTGATTGGCCATGTGCATTTCGCCGATTCCAATCGTCGCGCCATCGGCTTCGGCCACACGGCCATCGCTCCGGTCATCCTCGCGCTGCGCGAGATCGGATACACCGGCGCACTCTCTGCGGAAATTCTTCCACTACCTGACGCCGCAACGGCGGCCCGACAGACCTTGCTCTCGTTTCAACGCGCCTTGGCTTCATCCTGAAATTCTGAATCATGCTCAAGACTACCCTGACTCATCCGGACATCCTGCGGGTCCTCGCGCGCGCGGGGCATCACTCGAAAATACTCATCGCCGATGGGAACTACCCGGCTTCCACTAAGCGTGGGCCGCACGCCGAGATCATTTCGCTCAATCTCTCGCCCGGTGTTGTCACGGTCGCGCAGGTCTTGCGCGCAATCTTGAGCGCGGTTCCCGTTGATCACTGCCAGACGATGGGCATCCCGGCCGATGACTCCTATGCCCAGAAAGGCGAACCGCCTGTTTGGAACGAGTTTCGCGCTGTGCTCGCTGAGGCAGGTTCTTCGCTGCAACTCGAGCCGATACTGAAATGGGATTTCTACCAACACGTCGAAAGTCCCGATCACGTGCTCACCATCCAGACCGCCGATCAATCCCTGTGGGCCAACGTCCTGCTCACGATGGGCTGCCGCACTGTATAATCTGTACGATTAATTTCTCCTATCTTCGTCTATGCAAACCCGTCGCCTCGGAAACACCGATCTTCACCTGCCAGTTCTCAGTTTCGGCGCCAGCTCCCTCGGCGCCGAGTTTCGAAACGTTACCCTCGACGAAGCACTCAGCAGCGTGCGCGTCGCATTGGAGTGCGGACTTAACTTTATCGATACATCTCCCTTTTATGGACGCGGTATGAGCGAGGTGCTCCTTGGGATCGCGCTTAAAGGCGTACCGCGCGAAAGCTACACGCTATGCACCAAACTCGGCCGCTACGACTTGGCGCATTTTGACTTCTCAGCCAAACGTGTTGCCGAGAGCGTTGATGTTTCCCTGCACCGCCTCGGTACCGATCACCTTGATATCATTCTCTGCCACGACATCGAGTTTGTGCCTATGCAGCAGATCGTCGACGAGACGATCCCGGCCTTGCGGAAAATCCAGCAAGCCGGCAAAGCCCGCTACATCGGCTTCAGCGGTTATCCGATGAAGATTTTTAAATTTATCCTTGAGCAGACCCATGTCGATTGCGTCCTGAGTTATAACCAATACACGCTGCAAAACACGCGCTTCCTCGACGAAGCTGTCCCTTACTTGAAGGCCAAAGGTGTAGGTGTCATGAATGCCGGTCCTTTCAGCGCGCGTCTACTCACTCAAGCGCCGTTGCCCGCGTGGTTGAAAGAGCCCGAGTCCGTGAAAGCCGCCGCTAGGGCCGCAGCCGCGCACTGCGCTAGCAAGGGTGTGGATATCGCCCAACTCGCGCTACAGTTCTCCATCGCGCATTCTGATATCTCCACGACGGTTTCCGGTAGCGCCAATCCTACCAACATCCGCAACTGGGCCAAATGGGCCGCTGCGCCGATTGATCCGCAGTTGCTCGCCGAGGTGCAGGCGATCTTCGCACCGGTCCACAATCTCGGCCACCGCGAAGGTCTGCCCGAAAACAACTAACTCGTTTTTCAATCCCGCCGCGCCGCCCCGCCCATGAAAGCCATCCAACTCGAAAAACCCCAATCGTTCCGCCCGCTCGACATTGCTGAGCCGGCCGCACCCGCCGCGGGCGAGGTCTTGGTGCGCATCCATCGCGTGGGCATCTGCGGCACCGATCTCGGCGGCTATTTAGGGAAAATGCCGTTTTATTCTTATCCGCGCATTCCCGGCCATGAGCTCGGCGTCGAGGTACTCAAAGTAGGCGAGGGGGTCGTAAACGTTCAACCCGGTGATCGTTGCGCGGTCGAACCCTACTTGAATTGCCAGAAATGTTACTCCTGCCGGCGCGGACTCACCAATTGCTGCGCCACTAACCAGACGCTCGGGGTCATGTGCGACGGCGGCCTTTGCGAACGAATGATTCTGCCTGCGCGCAAACTGCATGTCTCGCGTAAACTCAGCTACGATCAACTCGCCCTCGTCGAGACGCTCGCTATCGGTTGCCATGCGGTTGACCGCGCCCGCGTCCAAGCCGGTGAAAACGTCCTCGTGATCGGCGCTGGCCCCATCGGGCTTTCCGCGATCGAGTTTGTGAAAGTGGCCGGCGCGACCTGCATTGTCCTCGATACGAACGAAGCCCGTCTCGCTTTCTGCCGCGAACGTCTCGGCGTTCCTCACACCTTGGTCGCCCGCGGCGACGGCTCCGAGCTCCCCGAACTTGCTGCCCTCACAAATGACCAGTTGGCCGACGTTGTGATCGACGCTACCGGCAGTAATAAATCCATGAGCCACGCGCTCAACTACTGCGC
>RGAX01000008.1 GCA_009919985.1 Opitutaceae bacterium | reverse complement strand
ATTTTCACCATGGGTAAAAAAATTTCCGCCCTCGTTTGCCGCCAGCTTGAAAAAGCCGCCCGCGCCGCCAAGGGCTTTGCCGAGCGTGCCGGAAATTAGGTCGATTCGGCCCATGACGCCGCAGTGCTCCGGCGTGCCGCGACCAGTCTTGCCCATGAAGCCGACGGCATGGCTGTCGTCGACCATGACGAGGGCGCCGTAGCGCTCAGCGAGGTCACAGATCTCGCGCAAGGGCGCGATGAAACCGTCCATCGAAAACACACCGTCGGTCACGACGAGTTTGAAGCGTGCTTTGGCGGCGTCGGCGGCTTGGAGTTGGACCTCTAGATCGGCGAGGTTACAGTTTTTGTAGCGGAAGCGCTGAGCCTTGCAGAGGCGGATGCCGTCTATGATTGAGGCATGGTTTAACTCATCACTGATTACGGCGTCCTCCGCGGTGAGAAGCGTTTCAAAAGCGCCGCCGTTGGCGTCGAAACAGGAGGAATAAAGAATCGTGTCTTCGACGCCGAGGAAAGCGCTTAGACGTTGCTCAAGTTCGCGGTGGATTTCTTGGGTGCCGCAGATGAAACGCACCGAGGCGAGGCCGTAGCCCCAGCGATCGAGCGCGGTGTGCGCGGCGGTGATGAGTGCGGGGTGATTGGCGAGACCGAGGTAGTTGTTGGCGCAGAAATTCAGCACCTCGCGACCGCCGGCAACGGCGATGTGAGCGGACTGCGCGGTCGCGATTAGGCGTTCGCGTTTAGTGAGACCAGCAGCGTCAATTTCGCCGAGGGTTTTTTCAAGGTGCGCAAGATAGACGGGCGTCATGGCTCAGTCCCAGTTCAGGATGATTTTCCCGCTGCGGCCGGAGCGCATGAGATCGAAGCCTTTTTGGAAATCGGTGTAGTGGAAACGGTGCGTGATGACCGGCGAAATATCGAGGCCACGTTGGATAAGTGACGTCATCTTGTACCACGTCTCATACATCTCGCGTCCGTAGATACCGCGGATCGTGAGCATGTTAAAAACGACCTTGTTCCAATCCACAGAGGCGGCACCGGGCATGATGCCAAGAAGGGCGATACGTCCGCCATGGGCCATGTTATCGATCATAGTGTTGAGCGCGACGGGATTGCCGGACATTTCGAGGCCAACGTCAAAACCCTCCTTCATGCCAATCTCGCGTTGGACCTCGGAGAGATTTTCTTTGGAAACATCGACCGTACGCGTGGCGCCCATGCGGGCGGCGAGGGCGAGGCGGTCCGGGTTGACGTCAGTGACCACGACCTTGCGTGCGCCGGCTTGTTGGGCGATGGCTGTGGCCATACAGCCAATGGGACCGGCGCCTGTGATGAGCACATCCTCGCCGACGAGATCGTATTGAAGGGCGGTGTGAGTAGCGTTACCAAGCGGGTCAAAGCACGACAGGACCTCGAGGGGAATTGCGGGATCGACGTGGACGGCGTTGGTGGCGGGGATGCAGAGGTATTCGGCGAACGCGCCATCGCGGTTCACGCCCACGCCTTTGGTGTCTTTGCAAAGGTGGCGGCGACCAGCGAGACAGTTGCGGCATAAGCCGCAAACAATGTGACCTTCACCGTCCACTAAATCGCCGGGCGCAAAGCCGATGACGTTGGCGCCCACGGCCTCTATGGTGCCGACGAATTCGTGGCCGACCACCATCGGTACCTTTATGGTTTTTTCCGCCCACGCATCCCAATTGTAAATGTGAACATCGGTGCCGCATATAGAGGTTTTTTTGACCTTGATGAGCACGTCGTTGACGCCGGGTTTGGGCACGGGGACTTCCGTGAGCGAGAGGCCGGGGCCGGCTTGGAGTTTGGCAATGGCGCGCATAGTGGAAGCGGGCATGATATATTAGATTTTCCCGAGATTAGCGATGGGCGTGGGTGGGAAACAATGGTGAACGCTCTTACATGACACAGATTTACTGTTCGGAACGAAATTTCATTTCCACTTGAAACGAGGAAAGTGCACTGGGTTGGGTGGTGTGATATGGGTTTGCCTCTGTGGCTGGGAGCGAGTGCGCTCGGCTTTCAGCTGATGATTAACCGATTTTATACCGACTTCGATGCAGAGACGTACGGCGCGGTCCGTAAGACCGATTACCGCAACGCCTTTCAGATCGACCGCGACCGGATCATTCATGCGCACGCGTTTCGTAAACTGCAGTCGAAGACGCAGGTATTTCTCTCAGGAGAATACGATTTTTACCGCACACGCTTAACGCACTCGATGGAAGTAGCACAGATCGGGCGCTCGATTTGTCACTATTTACGGACGCAGGGCGGGCCATTAGCTGACGATTTTTTTATCGACGGAGATTTGGTCGAGGCGGTGTGTCTCGCGCACGATCTCGGGCACCCGCCGTTTGGGCATTCGGGCGAACGCACCCTGCAGGAGCTGATGTTGCCTTGGGGCGGTTTCGAGGGAAATGCGCAGACGCTGCACCTGCTCACGGAGACGATGTTTCAAAACGAATCTGGTGTGCGCGGCATGCAGGCTACGCGGGCGCTGCTCGACGGCGTGTTAAAGTACAAAAAACTGTTCGCCGAATTTCCTGCGCCGCCAGTGAATCATTTTCTCTATAATCCACAGGTTGCGGTTCGAACGTTTGTTTTTGGAGCTGCGACGATCCCCGCCGAATTGCACGCAGAGGAGAAGTTGAACGCGTTTAAGAGCGTCGAGTGTCAGATCATGGATTGGGCGGATGATGCGGCTTACTCGCTCAACGATATCGTGGACGGCGTGAAGGCAGGCTTTTTGACGATCGAGCGGATCGAGGCCTGGGCTGCAAGCGAGCCGATTGATGCCGAGCAGCAAAGTTGGCTCGATGCCTTATTCATGGCCATCCGGGCGGACCGATTGGAGAATGTATTTTCGGCCAAGATTGGGGTCTTCATCACGGCGTGCCGATTGCGGGAGCGAAAAAATTTCATGAGCGCGGCGACGAATCGTTACTGTTTCGAACTCGTGGTGGCACCGGCGGCGGGTCGCGAAGCGATGTTTTATAAAAAAATGGCCAACGACATCATCTTCGAAAGTCCGCAACTCCAGCAGATGGAGCACAAGGCGCGCAAGGTGATGTTCGAACTCTGGGATTCGGCGTGGAAAAACTACGTCGAGCGCTCGGGCCGTATCATTCACATCTTGCCGCCGCGGGTTGGTAAATTGATCGCCGCAGAAACGACCGAAGCTGGGAAGTCGCGCCAAATCTGCGATTGGTTGGCGGGACTCACGGACGGAATGATCGTGCGGACTTACCAGCGGCTATTTGATCCAGAACTGGGGTCGATCCGGGATTTGAGCTGATTTTTTCAGGCCGAGAGATGGCCGTCGTTGACGGCTCGGCTGACCATAGCTTGAGCGTAGGCCCACAGATCGGTGCTGCCCTCGGCGATGTGCGCGTTACGGGCTAGAACGCGCTCAGAGGTGATGCCGTGTTTTTTCCAAGCGGCGCCTTCGGTTGAGCAATTGAGCAACATCGGGTGAAAGCGGTCCACGGCGGCGGCGAATTTGGCTTCGGGTGTTTGACGAGCTTCAAACTCATCCCAAAGCGCTCGGAACTCGCTGGATTGGCTGGGCGGCAAGAGGCCAAAGATGCGGTCGGCGGCAAGGCACTCGCGCGCGTGCTGGTCGGCCATGTTTTTCGTGTCGTAGGCGAACGTGTCGCCGGCGTCGATTTCAACGAGGTCGTGGATGATCACCATCTTAAGCGCGCTTAGAACGTCGAGGTGCGGGACGTTGGCGTGCTCAGCTAGTGTAATCACAAGCAGGCATAGAGCCCAAGAGTGTTCGGCGTCGTTTTCGGCGCGACCGCTGACGGTGTTCACCGTCTGACGAAAAATATTTTTGAGCTGATCGACCTCGACGATGAAGGCGATCTGGCGCGAGAGACGTTCCAATGGGGCGGCGCTCACGGTTTGAGGTAAGGGGTGAGGACTTTGGTCCAAATCGCATAGCCGGCCGGCTGCATGTGGAGTTGATCGGCGATAAAGAGTTCGGGGCGGGTTTTGCCTTCGGCGTCGAGCATTGGCGTGGCGACGTCGACAAAGGTGCGTCGCGGATCTTTGGCGCATTCCGCGGAGATGAGTTTGTTTGCGAGCAGGACTTTGTCGCGAATTTTGGCGCGAGAAGGGCTTTCTTTGACGGCCAGGAAGATGATCTTCGTCTTGGGGAGCGCTGGGTGAATTTTGGCGCAGAACGCTTTGAAATCGGCGAGCAAGGCTTCGGCGGATTTTCCGGCTTGGAGGTCATTTTCACCCGCGTAAACTATTACAAGGCGCGGCGCGTAGGGTATCACAAGGCGATCCGCATAGAACACACTGTCAGAAAGTTCCGAACCGCCGAAGCCGCGGTTGAGCGTGGTGATGCCAGGGAAATCGGCGGCGAGGCTCGTCCAGCGGCGGATGGAAGAACTACCGACAAATACCACGGCATCGCGGGCGGGAGCTTTGACCGCGTCGGCTTCGGTGTATTTACTGATTTCGGCGGCCCACTTTTCGGGCGCGGCAAAGACACTAGCGCCCGAAAGCAGCGCGCTTGTGATCATGGAACGAAGCAGAAGGGCGGGGGAGCGAAGGGAGCGCATTGGACCCAGCAAACACGCCGAACCGTCTTCGGCAATACGCGAGCGCGCGAGTTTTTTTGCGCGCAGGGTTGCGCGAATACTTTATTAGGCTGAATCATGCAGCGATGTCCTCGCTACACGATTCCCTTCGCCTTGGCGCATTGACCCTGCCGAACCGTATCATCATGGCCCCGCTCACGCGTTGCCGCGCTTCTGTCGGTCGCGTGCCGAATCAAATGATGGCGAAATATTACGCCCAACGCGCGTCTGCGGGCTTGATCCTGAGCGAGGCGACCGCCGTCGATCCGATGGGTGTCGGCTATCCCGACACGCCGGGTATCTGGTCGTCCGAGCAAGTCAGTGGTTGGAAATCGATCACCGCCGCCGTCCACGCTGCAGGTGGGCGAATTTTTTTGCAACTTTGGCATGTAGGTCGGATTTCCGATCCGGTTTATCTTGGCGGCGCCTTGCCTGTGGCTCCTAGCGCGATCGCGGCGGCAGGCCATGTGAGCCTGATCCGGCCGGAGAAAGCGTTTGTGACGCCGCGCGCCCTTGAGCGCGCAGAGTTGCCGGGAGTCGTGGCGGCGTTTCGGCTTGGAGCAGAGAACGCGCAACGCGCGGGCTTCGACGGCGTCGAAATCCACGGCGCGAATGGTTACTTGCTCGATCAATTTCTGCAGGATTGCTCCAATCGACGCACGGATGAGTACGGTGGCTCAATCGAGAACCGCGCTCGGCTTCCGCTGGAAGTCACCGATGCAGTTATCGACGTTTGGGGCGCAGATCGCGTCGGTTATCATCTAGCTCCGCGGGGCGATGCGCACGGCGTCGGTGATTCCAACCTCGCGGCGACGTTTGGTTACCTCGCAACACAATTAGGTAAACGTAAACTAGCGTTCTTGTGCGCTCGCGAAGGCTTGGCCGATCCGCGCCTCGGGCCGACCTTGAAACAAAATTTTGGCGGTGTCTTTATCGCCAACCAAGGTTTCACGGCAGCGGAAGCCACGGCCGAGATCGCCGCGGGGCTCGCGGACGCCGTGGCTTGGGGCAAGGCCTTTATCGCTAATCCAGATTTGCCCCGGCGTCTGAGCGAAGGCGCCCCATTAAATGCGCCCCTACCGGAGTCATTTTATGGCGGCGATGAGCGTGGTTATACGGATTATCCGGCGCTAGCTTCCTGATTTTTTTACACTCTCAATTTTTTCAAAATAATATGTCTTCTAAAATCGCTCTCATTACCGGTGCAAATAAAGGCATTGGTCTCGAAACAGCCCGTCAGCTTGGGCTTCAGGGTGTCTTTATTCTTGTCGGTGCGCGAGATGCGCAGCGCGGTGCCGGCGCCGTGGCGTTGTTGAAATCCGAAGGCATTGAGGCGCGCGTGGTGCCCTTGATCGTCACCGATGAAGCCTCGATCCGCACCGCCGCGGCGTGGGTCGAAAAAGAATTCGGCCGACTCGATATCCTTGTGAACAACGCAGGTGTGCTCGACTACGCGACGGAGACGGGGCCGGCGACCGTCACGCAGGCTTCGCTGCGGGCGACCTTTGACACAAATTTCTTCGGGTTGGTCGCCGTGACTCAGGCATTTTTGCCGTTGTTGAAGAAATCACCGGCAGGGCGCATCGTTAATCTTTCTTCAATTCTCGGCTCAATTACGGAACACGCCGATGTGAACTCGCCGATTTATCCGGCTCGGCTGCTCGGTTACGACGCATCGAAAGCGGCGGTAAATATGTTCACCGTGGAACTTGCGCAGGAGTTGAAGGGCACTCCGCTTAAAGTGAATTCGGCGCATCCAGGTTGGGTCAAAACAGATATGGGTGGCGCCGGTGCACCGATGGAAATTGTAGATGGCGCTAAGACCAGTGTGGCGCTTGCGACGTTGCCACCCGAGGGTCCGAGTGGCGGATATTTCCATCTCGGCGTGCACATGCGCTGGTGATTTAGCCTGCCGGTTTTAACGCATGAACGTTTCCACGCCTTCCTCCTCTCCGCGCATCCATTATGCTTGGGTAGTAGCAGGGGTGACGTTTCTGACGTTGCTGGCGGCTGCGGGCGCGCGCTCGGCGCCGAGTGTGATGCTGTTGCCACTTAGTAATGAATTTCAATGGAGCCGCGCGACGGTGTCGTCCGTGGTGGCGATAAACATTTTTATTTTTGGACTGATCGGGCCTTTTGCAGCAGCGTTGTATGTGCGGCTTGGGTTGCGTCGAACGATGATGCTGGGGATGGCATTGCTGGCGCTTGGCTACGGCTCGACTGTGTTTTTACGTACGTATGCGCAGTTCGTGGTGTTGTGGGGGCTGGTCGTCGGCGCGGGTTCGGGGATGGCGGCGACGGTGCTCGGGGCCGCGGTAGCGAATCGCTGGTTCACGAAACACCGCGGGCTAGTGATGGGCATTTTGACGGCGAGCACCGCCACTGGACAGCTCGTGTTTTTACCATGGTTTGCTTCGCTTGTGACGACGTCGGGTTGGCGCAGTGCCCCGCTAGTCGTGACGTGCGTTGCGTTGGGCATGATTCCGGTGATTTGGTTTTTCATGCGCGATGAGCCGCGAGATCTCGGGCTGAGGCCTTATGGTGAAACGGGCGCGGCGGATGCGGCTCAACGCGCGGTGGGAAATCCGGCGAAGCTGGCGATCACGACCTTGCTGGAAGCAGCGCGCACGCGCGATTTCTGGTTGTTGGCGGGATCGTTTTTTATCTGTGGTGCGAGTACGAACGGCTTGATCGGCACGCACCTGATATCAGCCGCGTTTGACTGCGGAATTCCCGAAGTACGGGCCGCGGGTTTGTTGGCGATGATGGGGCTTTTCGATCTCGCCGGGACGACACTCTCGGGCTGGCTTTCGGATCGTTATAACAACCGCGTGTTGCTCTTCGGCTACTACGGGCTGCGTGGGCTGTCGTTGTTGTTTTTGCCATCCGCGTTGCTCGGTCCGGTCGCAGGGTTGGGGGTATTCGCCGTTTTTTACGGATTGGATTGGATTGCTACGGTGCCACCTACAGTGCGGCTGACGGGCGATGTATTCGGGCGTGAACGCGCGAGTATCGTCTTCGGCTGGATCGTGGCGGCGCATCAAGTCGGCGCGGCTTGTGCGGCGTATGGTGCGGGCGCGGTACGAACCGCGCTGGGCAGTTACGCTTGGGCGTTTACTGGCGCGGGCTTGCTCTGCGTGATTGCGGCGATGGGCGTGTTGTCCATCGGCCGCGTGGTGAAGCCGACGCTGACAACGGCGGCGGCTTGAGTGGGCGCACGGGCGGCCCGCGAGAAATTATTTCTTCGTTGAGACGGGAAGCAGCGGCTCGACGACGAGGCCTTCGGTGAGGGTGTCGTTGGGGTTGGCTGCGACGCGGGCGCCATCGGAAAGACCGGAGACAATCTCGATCTGAGTGCCGAAATCGCGACCGATTTTTATTTTTTGAAAACGGATTGTTTGCGCTGAATCAACGGTGGCGACTTGAGGGCCGTCGGCGCGGATGATGACGGCGTTGGAAGGGAGGACAATCGCGGGTTCGACAGGTTTGAGGCGAAAACGAATTTGGACGAACATACCGGGGAGGAGTTCGCCTTTGGCGTTGGGTAGTTGGATCTCAGTGGAGAGCGTGCGCGTAACGGGATCGAGGGCTCCGGCAACGCGAACGACGGAGGCGTTGAAGGTGCGGCCGGGAAACTCGTTGATTAGGACTTCGACTTCGAGGCCGGGGCGGATGGAGCGGAGGTAGGATTGAGGAACGCTCGCGAAAACCCTCAGCGGAGTGACGGCGGCCATACGGAAGAGTTCGCGGCGGCTGGAGTCGGTGGTGATCAAGGCGCCGATCTCGGCCCCGCGGAAGGTGATGACTCCGGCAAAGGGGGCGACGATCGTCTGGAGGGATTTGAGCTGGGTTAGGCGGGCGACGTTGGCTTCGGCAGCTTGGACGTCGGCGGCGCGGGCTTGGGCGGCGGCAGATTTTTCGTCGGCCTCTTGTTTTGAGACCGCGTTGCGGGCGGCAAGTTCGTTCCAGCGCGCGGAGGTGGCACGGGTGAGTTCGGCATTGGCCTTGGCTTGGGCGAGTGCGGCGCGGGATTGGTTGAGTTCTTGATCGAGCTCAGGACCGTCGATGTGAGCGAGGGTTTGGCCGGCGCTGACTTGGTCGCCGAGGTCGACGAGCCATTTTGCTAGGTAGCCGCCGGTTCGAGCGTAGATGGAGGCTTCTTGGAAGGCTTGGAGGCTGGCAGGGAGGACCAGTTCGACCGCGGCACTGGAGCGTGCGGCGAGTACGACGTTGACCGGCGGCGGAGCCTTGCTGACAGGCGTGGAAGCGACGCTGTACGTAGCGATTGCGAGAAAGACAAAGGAGCGTAGGGCGAACTTCATGGCGGAAAATTATTTGGAATGAGCGGAATCGACGGTGGCTTCCTCGAGGAGTTCTTCCTCGGGAGTGTGGGGGCCGCGCTTGCGGAGGGTAGCGTACACGACGGGTACGAGGAACAGGGTGGCGAGCGTGGCGAAAAGCAGACCGCCGATTACGGCGCGGCCGAGCGGGGAATTTTGTTCGCCGCCTTCGCCGAGGCCGAGGGACATGGGTAACATGCCGATGATCATCGCCAGTGCAGTCATGAGCACAGGTCGCAGACGTGTGTGGCCGGCTTCGAGGGCAGCGCCGCGAGCGTCTCGACCCTCGTGGCGGACATCGTTGGCGAAGGTGACCAGCAAAATGGAATTAGCCGTGGCGACACCGACGCCCATGATGGCACCCATGAGTGACGGAACGCTGAGACTGGTGCGCGTTAAAAAGAGAATCCAGATGATGCCGCAGAGCGCGCCGGGCAGTGCCATGATGATGATGAACGGGTCGAGCCAGCTCTGAAAATTTACGACCAAAAGCAGGTAGACCAGTACGATCGCACCCAGGACGCCGAGGCCAAGGCCGAGGAAGGAGGCGTCCATACTTTGGGCTTGGCCGCGCATGGTGATGAAGCTGCCGCGCGGGAGCTTTCTCTCGAATTCGGGGAGAAGTTTTTTAACGGCGTCGGCAACGGTGCCGAGGTCGCTGCGGTCGACATTGGCGAAGACATCGAAGACCGGTTGGACGTTGTGGTGACTGACGACAGATTGGGTCGTTGTCCGCTCGAATGTGGCGACGTTGCCTAAAATCTGAGGAGGGGCACCGCGGCTTGTCGGTAGCGGCGTGGCGAGAATGGCCTCAATGGAATCGAGTTTCGCCGGCGGGGTTTGGGTGGCGACGGCGTATTGGACGCCGTTTTGTGGGCTCAGCCAGAAATTCGGGGCGGACTGGGCGGAGCCAGAGAGGGAAATCAGAACGTTGGAGGCGATGTCACGCTGGGTGAGGCCGAGCTGTTGGGCGCGGGAGCGGTCGACGTTGAAGCGCAGGGCGGGGGCGTTGGTTATCTGTTGGACGTGGACGTCGACGGCACCAGGGATTTGGGCGATGCGGGCGGAGAGCTCGAGGGCGAGGGCGTAGTTGGTTTTAACGTCGCGGCCGGCGATCTGGACATCAATCGGGGCGGCGAGGCCGAAGTTGAGAATTTGGCCGACGATATCGGAAGGTTGAGTGAAAAAGACACAGTCGGGAAATTCACGATTAAGGCGTTTGCGCAGGGTGCGGACGTAGTCCCAAGTTGGGCCGTGTTTTTCGGGGTGGAGGGCGACAAGGATTTCGCCGTCGGCGGCGCCGATGGTGGAGGAGTCGCTGAAGGCGAGGTTTACGCCGCCGGTGGGCAGGCCGATATTATCGAGGATGGTGACGAGTTCATCGGCGGGAATGACTTCGCGGATGACGTTTTCTACTTGAGTGAAAATACGCTCGGTCTCCTCGATGCGCATGCCAGAGGGAGCTCGGACGTGGAGGCGGAATTGGCCGGCGTCGACTAGCGGGAAGAAATCACGTCCAAGAAAGGGCACGAGGGCGGCGCTAGCCAGAACGCAGACAAGAGAAATCGTTGCGGTGGCTTTGCGGTGATTTAGGCACCACGTAAGAGCGCGGGTGTAGCGGGCGCGGAAGCGTTCGAAGTGGCGGTTAAAGCGGACATGGATGCGCCAGAAAATATCGCCGTGGGGCGTCGGTTCACCGGGACCGGCGTCGTGGAGAATCGGTTGGCCGCGGAGAAGAAAGTGGACGAAAGTTGGGACGACGGTGCGGGACAGAAAATAGGACGCGAGCATCGCGAAGATCACGGCCATCGCGAGGGGGCCGAAGAGGTATTTGGCGGTGCCTTCAAGAAAGAAGATCGGGATAAAGACGATGCAGATGCAAAGCGTGGAGACGAAGGCGGGCATTGCGATCTGCTCGGCGCCGTCGAGGATGGACTGGAGCAGGGGTTTTTTGAGGCCGAGGTTACGGTCGATGTTTTCGATGGTGACCGTGGCATCGTCGACCAAGATACCGACGGCCAGGGCGAGGCCTCCAAGGGTCATGGCGTTGATCGTCTGACCGAAGGCGGCGAGGCAGAGAATAGAGCAGAAAATCGAGAGCGGTATTGATAGGGCGACGACGAGGGTGTTGCGCCAGGTACCGAGAAAGAGCAGGATCATCGCAGCGGTGAGAGTGGCGGCGAGGGCGCCTTCGAATAGCACGCCTTTAAGGGCGGCGCGAACGAAGACGGATTGATCGAAGAGCGGGCGGAGTTCGAGTTCAGGGGGGACGACGGCTTTGACGCGGGGAAGCACGGCTTTGACGCGTTCAATAATATCGAGCGTGGAGGACCCGCCGGTTTTTAAGATCGTGAGGAGGGATCCGCGGGTACCGTCTTGGCGAATGATGCTGGCCTGGGTGGCGAAACCGTCGCGGACTTGGGCGACGTCACGGATGTAGATCGTCGTGCCGTTGACGATGCGAATAGGAAGGTTGCCGAGGCCCTCAATGGTGTCGGGACTGCTGTTGAGGAACACGCCATACTCGCGGTCACCGATTTTGGCGGTACCGGAGGGCAGGGTGAGGTTTTGGGCATTGATGGCGTTGCTGACGTCGGCGGCGGTGAGGCCTTTGGCCAGGAGGGCGGCGGGGTCGAGATCGACTTGGATTTGGCGTACCTTGCCGCCGAGCGGCAGCGGAACGGAGGCGCCTTGGACGGTGGCGAGTTGGAGGCGGACAGAGTTGAGGCCGATATCGTAGAGGGCTTGTTCGGAGAGGGTTTTACTGCCGAGGCCGAGTTGGAGAATGGGGACGTTGGAAGCGCTGTAGCGAATGACCAAGGGCGGCGTGGTGCCGGGCGGCATGATGCGCGTGATCGTCTGGCTGATGGCGGTGATTTGGGCGACGGCCGCGTCGACGCTGGCGCCGGGTTGAAAGAAAACCTTGATGACTCCGACGCCGGCCAGGGACTGAGACTCGATGTGTTCGATGTCGTTAACGGTGGTGGTGATGGCGCGTTCGCTGAGGGTTACGATACGCTTCTCCATCTCTTCTGGCGTGAGGCCGGTGTAAGACCACAGCACGCTGACGACAGGGATGTCGATGGATGGAAAAATATCCTTCGCCATGCGGCGCGCCGCTAACAGGCCGAGAATGACAATCAATAGGGCCATCACGGTAAACGTGTAGGGCCGACGAAGGGCGAGACGTACAATCCACATAGCTTAAAATGAAGTCAGGCAACGGCTGGTCCACTATCCAACGAGTATTGGAATTCGTTGGTAAAGACGGCGGTCCTAGCCGGGGAATTTCTAACGGGCAGTTGCGGCCTCCGCAGACGAAGCCGTCCCAGCCTCAATCTCAGAGACGGGCTTGGGAGTGAGGTGTTTGGTGAAGCGCTCCATGAACAGGTAGAACACAGGCGTAATATAAAGTGTGAGGATCTGGGAAACAAGTAGGCCGCCGACCACCGCAAGGCCGAGACTGCGGCGGGCATCGGCGCCCGCACCCCAACCGAGGGCAATGGGTAGGGTGCCAGCGATGGCGGCAAGGGTAGTCATCATGATCGGACGGAAGCGGACGATGCACGCTTCGAAGATAGCGGCCTCGGCCGTTTTGCCATGGTTGCGCTGGGCATCTAGGGCGAAGTCGATCATCATGATAGCGTTCTTTTTCACGATGCCGATGAGCATGATGAGGCCGACGTAGCCATACATGTTCAGTTCCTGGCCGAAGATTAATAAGGTAACAAGCGCGCCAAAAGTCGCGGCGGGCAAGCCGGATAGAATCGTGACGGGGTGCACGAAATCCTCGTAGAGAATGCCGAGGACCAAGTAGATCACGAGTACGGCGATGATCAGTGTGAGACCCAGGCCCTGCAGGGAACTAGTGAAGGCGGCAGCGGTGCCTTGGAACGTGCCGCTCACGGTGGCGGGCAGCATTTCGCGGGCGATTTTTTCAATCTGCTCGGTCGCCTCGCTGAGCGCGAGTTCAGGCTTGAGGTTGAAGCTGATCGTCACGGCGGGTACCTGGCCTAGGTGAGCGACGGTGAGTGGTCCGACTGAAGGCCGGAGTTTGGCGACGCTTTCTAGCGGAATGAGTTTGCCCTCGCGGTTGCGCAGATAAAGAAGCGAAAGCGAAGCGGGATCGCGCAGGTATTTCTCAGCGAGTTCCAGGATCACGGCGTACTGATTTGTCGATGTATAGATGGTTGAAACCTGACGGGCGCCAAAGGCGCTGTAGAGGGTGTCTTCGACTTGCTGGGCGTTTAGGCCGAGGGAGGAGGCTTTGTCGCGGTCAATATCGATGATCAACTGCGGGCTGGTGATCTGAAGATCGGAGCTTACATCGATCACTCCAGGGATTTCTCGCACGCGTTCGACGAGAGGTGGGGTAACTCGGTAGAGTTCCTGTAGGTCGGTGCCGTATAAAGTGTACTGATAAACCGAGGAGGAGCCACGTGAGCCAAGGCGAATGCTCGGTGGCACCGTTGGGAATACGCGCACACCGGGAATGCCGGTGGTTTCCATGCGTAACATTTGGGCGACTTGGTTGGCGCTGGGGCGTTTGCCGTCGATCAGCGACACATACATGCGGCTGACGTTGCTCGTGCCGCCGCTGCGGCCCATCGAGCCGAGAAATACGATGCAATCTTTGACGTAGGGGTTACGCCGGATCGCAGCGGTGACCGTGCGTTGATAGGCGACCATCGCATCGAAAGAGGTGTCCTGCGCGGCTTCGACCATGACTTGGATGCGACCGGTGTCTTCGGTGGGAATGAAGCCTTTGGGAGTGATTACGAGTAACCACAGGGTGAGCCCAATGGTGGCGAAGGCGACCGCCAAGATGGCTTTGCGCCATTGCATTGAGAGTCGCAAGGTGCGCTCATAAAGATTCACGCTGCTCTGGAACAGGCGCTCGGTTAACACATAGAAGCGGCCTCGGGTGGCGTGGTGATTGATCGGCTTGAGAAACCGGCTGCACAACATCGGGGTTAGCGTCAGTGAGACAAAACCTGAAACGAGGATCGCGGCCGAGATCGTCACGGCGAATTCGTGCAGCAGGCGTCCCAGTACGCCACCCATAAACAGCACAGGGATGAAGACTGCGACCAGCGAGATCGTCATCGAAAGAATTGTGAAACCGATTTCACGGGAGCCGCGCAGGGAGGCAGCCATGACGGTTTCGCCTTTCTCGATGTGGCGGACAATGTTTTCGAGCATCACGATCGCGTCGTCGACCACGAAGCCAACCGAGAGCGTCAGCGCGAGCAGCGAGATATTATCGATACTGAAATCGAAAAAATACATCACCGCAAACGTACCGAGCACGGCGATTGGCATGGCGATGCTCGGGATGATGGTGGCTGAGAGCGAACGCAGAAAAAGGAAGATAACGAGCACGACCAGTATGATGGCGAGCACGAGGGTGAATTTCACATCGTGCACCGATTCGCGAATGCTGATCGAGCGGTCCACGACCGTGTCGAGCTCGATGGTGGCGGGCAGTTGCGCGCGGAAGGCTGGGAGTAGAGCTTTGATGCCGTCTACCACTCTGATGGTGTTGGTGCCGGGTTGGCGTTGGATGGACAGAATGATAGAGCGCGTTTCCTTGGTGCCGGCGGCAAACGCGGGGTCTTCGACGCCTTCCTTGAAACGGTAGTCGAACCAGCTGAATGATTTTTCGTTTTCAACGCTGTCGGTGACTTTTGCTACATCGGACAAGCGTACGGGAGCGCCGTTGCGGTACGTGACCATGACGTTGCCGAAGCCACTGGCGCTTTTGAGTTGGCCGGTGGCGATGAGGGTGGTGGCCTTGGTGGCGCCGTCGATCACACCGGCGGGGAGGTTGACGTTATTAGTATCCAGCGCGGAGCGGACCTCGTCGATGCCGATGCCACGGGAGGCGAGAGCACGGGGGTCGAGGCGCACGCGCACGGCGTATTTTTGGGCGCCGAAGACGTTGACTTGGGCGACGCCATCGACGGTCGAAATACGCTGGGCTAGGACGGTCTCGGCGAATTCGTTGACCTCGGAGAGGGCGAGGGTCTTCGAGGAGAGCGCGATCAGCATGACCGAATCGTCGTTGGGGTTGGACTTACGAAACGACGGCGGATTAGGCATATCGCGCGGGAGTCGACGTTGAACGGCGGCGATAGCGGATTGCACGTCTTGGGCAGCGCCGTCGATGTTGCGATCGAGGCTAAACTGCATCGTGATCGAAGTGCCACCGAGCGAGCTGCTCGATGACATCGATTCGATACCAGCGATACTGGAGAATTGTTGTTCGAGAGGGGTGGCGACGGATGCGGCCATCGTTTCCGGGCTCGCACCGGGTAGGCTGGCGGAGACCGAGATGGTAGGAAAATCTACGTTGGGTAGATCGCTGACCGGAAGCCGTTCGTAGGCCATCCAGCCAAAAAGGGTAATGGCGGCGGTGACCAGCGTCGTCATCACCGGGCGGCGAATAAACTGTTCAGGGATGTTCATAGCGCCGGGGTTTTACTTGGAGGTGTCGGGACTGGTTTTCTTGCTTTTGGCCTTATCGCCGCCGGATTTGGTACGCTTGCCATTCTCCGCGCCGGTGCCTTCGGCGGTTTTAATTTCTACGGGTTTGCCCGGGATGACGCGGAGTTGGCCGTCGACGACGACCGTCTCACCCTCGCTGAGGCCTTTGGCGATGACGGCGAGGGGACCGGCGAGACGCTCCACGATAACGGGGCGCAGTTCGGCGGTTTTGTCGGCTAGGATCACGTAGACGTGTTGGCCGGCCTGGGAAGTCTGGAGGGCACTGCTGGCGACCGTGAGGGCCTCTGGCGCGGCGAGGGTAACGGTGACGGTGGCGAATTGACCGGGCCAGAGACGGTGTTGGGGGTTGGGGAAGGCGGCTTTGAGTTTCAGGGTGCCGGTCGAGGGATCGACGGTATTGTCCATGAAAATGAGTTCGCCTTCCTCGGCTTTTTCGTCGGTGCCGGGGGGGACGACTTTGACCTTGATGGCGCCGGATGCGCGGTAGCGAACGAGGGCCCCAAAGTATTGCTGGGGGACGCTGAAGGTGACGTTGATGGGACTGAGTTGGTGCACGGAGACGAGTTGGCCACCGGCTTCATTGACGCGGACCAGGTCACCTTCGTGGACCGGGATGTTGCCGGTGCGGCCTGTAAGAGGGGAGCGGATAGTGCAATAATCGAGTTGAAGGCGAGCGTTGGCGGCGGCGGCTTCGCTGGCGAGTTGCTGAGATTGCAGGGCGCGGGCCGAGTCGGAGATGGCTTGGAATTGCTCTTGAGATACAAGGGCGCTCTCACTGAGCGCGCGGTAGCGGTCGACTTGGGCAAGGGCGGTGCCGAGTTGGACCTTGATGCGTTGGAGGTCTGCTTCGGCGGAGCGCAGGCTGTTTTGGAAGGGGCGGGGGTCGATTTCGAAGAGGATATCGCCTTGGCTGACGTCTTTGCCTTCGGCGAAATTGATTTTTATCAGTGTGCCGGTGACCTGAGAGCGCACTGATGCGGTGCGGCTGGGTTCGACGGCTCCGACGGCCTCGAGGTTGAGGAGGACGACCTTGCGTTCGACCTTGCCCGCGATCACAGGAGCAGCGCTGCCCGCTCCGCGGCCACCTCGGCCGGAGGCTTTATCAGCGCAGCCGCTTAGACCTATCGCGACGGCAACGCATGTAATGCTAAGCAGCCGTACGCACGATGAGGGTAAGAAAATCTGGGGCAGCATGGGGATAAAAAAGATCAAAGTCTTAAATTTGGCTCTACTTAGGGGTGAATTCTTAAAGACGTAGGATTAACGGAAGGGATTCGAGGTCAATTTATGCGTAAGATTGGTGCCACGGTCACGCCTGTAACTTCCATCATATTAAAAACCTTTTCCTTGCTTGGCCGAGGCAGGGGGATTTCCCTCGTGGGACCTTTGTCCATATGAAAGTTCTCGTTGCCGATAAGATCTCACCTAAAGGAGTCGCCTTTCTGCGTACGCAGCCAGGCCTCGAAGTTATCGAGGCTTACGGCTCCTCGCCGGAAAAAATTCTTGAGCTGGTGAAGGACGTGCACGCCATCGCCGTACGTTCGGAAACGAAGATCACCGCCGCCGTGTTCGCCGCGGCGCCCTTACTCAAAGTCGTGGGCCGCGCCGGCGTTGGCGTGGACAACGTCGATGTCGATGCCGCTACCGAACGCGGCGTGATCGTCATGAACACCCCCTCGGGCAACACTGTGGCGACCGCTGAGCTCACCTTTACCCACATTCTCTGTGGCGCGCGGCCCGTGCCCCAAGCGGCTGCTTCCATGAAAGCGGGCCAATGGGATCGGAAAAGTTTCTCCGGCATCGAGCTCTTTAAAAAGACCCTCGGTATCGTCGGCCTTGGTCGCATCGGCGGCGAAGTCGCTAAGCGCGCCCAAGCCTTCGGCATGCGCGTACTCGCCTACGACCCGTACCTAGCCCCCAGCCGCGCTAAGGCCATGCAGATTGAGGGCGTCACGCTCGACGAACTCCTCGCCCAATCCGATTACATCACCGTTCACATGCCGCTGACGGAAGATACCCAATACATGATCGACGAAGCGGCGTTCGCCAAGGCCAAGAAAGGACTGCGTATTTTCAACTGCGCTCGCGGCGGCATTATTAAAGAAAGTGCGCTCATCGCCGCGCTGAAGTCCGGTCAAGTTGCCGCCGCCGGTCTCGACGTGTTTGAAGAAGAGCCCCTCGCCAAAGACAGCGAGCTGCGCACCTTGCCCAACGTCACGCTCACGCCTCACCTCGGAGCTTCCACCGCTGAAGCCCAAGACGCCGTCGGCGTTGAAGTCGCCGAGCAGATCGCTGATGTCCTGCTTAACGGCGCCGTGCGCAACGCCGTGAATCTGCCTTCCGTTGATGCTGCCACCGCCAAGATCCTCGGGCCTTACCTCGATCTCGGCGCCAAACTCGGCACGCTTGTTCAACAACTCGCTCCAGCCGCCGTCGCCAAATTGCGCATTACCTATTTTGGTAAAATCGTCGACTTCGACGCCAACGCCATCACGCGTTCCATTCAGCGCGGCTACCTCACGCGCATCAGCGGCGAGGGCGTCAACGTCGTCAATGCCCCGATCATGCTTGAGCGTCTCGGTTTGCGCAGCGAGATCATCAAATCTTCCGATGACTCCGATTACACGGAGCTGATTCTGGTCGAAGCCGTCGCCGCCGATGGTTCCGCTCGTAGCGCTGCTGGTACCTTGGTCACCAAGGCCAATAGCCCGCGCATCGTCGCCATCAACGGCCGCGACGTCGAAGTTATCGCCACCGGTAAACTTCTCATCATTGAAAATCAAGACGCGCCCGGCATGATCGGCTACGTCGGCACCCTTCTAGGCAAAGATAAGGTCAACATCGCCAACATGTCCCTCAGTCGCCAACAGGCTGGCGAGACCGCGCTTATGGTGATCAACCTCGACAGCGAACCCAGCGCCGCCGCCCGTGCTGAATTGAAGGCCCATCCCGCCATCAATCTCGCGAAATTCGTCCAGCTTTAATTCCGTCTAACCCCCGCGCGTTGCTACCGCCTCCTTCTGTGCTCACCGCCCTCATCTTCACCGCTCTTGTCGGCTATCTATTGGGCGCGTTGCCCTTCGGATATCTGGTCGCGCGGGCCAAGGGAGTGAATATCTTTGAAGTCGGCAGCAAAAATCCCGGCGCCACCAACGTGCGCCGCGTGCTCGGTCCTGGTCCCGGCAACCTCGTCTTCGCGCTCGATGCTGCCAAAGGCGCGTTGGCCGCATCGTGGTCCTTTGGTGCCAGCAGCAGCAAGCTCACTATCGATCTCTCGGCCCCGGTTTCACTGCTCAACGGCACCTACTTGGGCGCCGATTGGGTCAATATGGGCATGGCCGGTCTCGTGGGCGCGATGCTCGGCCATAGTTTTTCCTGCTTTACCGGTTTCCGTGGGGGCAAAGGCGTCGCCACGGCCGCCGGCGGTTGCCTCGTACTCATGCCTTTGGGCGCACTCGTCGCCGCCGCGGTGTGGGTCGCTACGTTTTATGCCAGCCGCTACGTTTCGCTCGCTTCGATCCTCTCGGCGGTTGCGCTCCCAATCACGGTGTTTTTTCAAGGCCAGCCGAAACCGCTCTTGGTGTTTTCCAGCCTCGCCTCGCTATTTGTGATCGTGCGGCACCGCGCCAACATCACGCGTCTGGTTAACGGCACGGAAAATCGTTTTGTGAAAAAACCTGCCGCCACGCCATGAGCTCGCCCCTGACTATCTCAATCGGCATCTGTGGCTTTGGTACCGTGGGCCAAGGCGTCTGGAAACACATCGAGCGCTCGCGTGCACTGCTCGAGACCCGTCTCGGCGCCAAGCTTGTGCTCGCGCGCGCTTCCGCTCGCGATCTCAAGAAGAAGCGACCGGTTAAAATTGCAGCCTCCAAGCTCACGGATGATCCCCTCTCGATCGCGACCGATCCCAAGATCGACATCGTCTGCGAACTCATGGGTGGCACCGGTCTAGCTCGCCAAGTGACGCTCGCCGCCCTGGCTCGCGGTAAAATCGTCGTCTCGGCTAACAAAGCACTTATCTGCGCCCATGGCGCCGAGATCTTTGCGACGGCGCGCAAGCACGGCGGGCATTTCTTTTTTGAAGCCAGTGTCGCCGGCGGCATCCCGCTCATCAAAGCCCTGCGCGAAGGCCTGGTCGCTAATCGTTTCACCCGCATTTACGGCATCCTCAACGGCACGTGTAACTACATCCTCACGCAGATGGAGGAACGCGACGCACCCTATGCCGATGTTCTCGCTGATGCCAAACGCCTCGGCTACGCCGAAGCCGATGAATCCCTAGACGTTGACGGTTGGGACACCGCCCACAAAGCCTCGGTCCTTGCCTGGCTCGCCCACGGCATGTGGATCAAACCCGACCGCATGCTCGTCGAAGGTATCAGTCGCATCACCCCCGCCGATTTTAAGACCGCAGCCACCCTCGGCTACGGCATCAAGCTACTCGCGATTATCACCCGCGATTTCACGACCAACGAAATCAGCGTTCGCGTGCAACCCACGCTGCTTCCCGTAGGCAATGTACTCGCCAACGTTAGCGGCGTGTTCAACGCCATTTCCGTCACGGGTGACATTGTGGGCACCACGCTTTATATCGGCCGCGGCGCTGGCCAAGATGCCACCTCCAGCGCCGTCATCAGTGACATCGCCGATGCGGTCGCGCTTCTGCGTCACGGCAAAGGCGCGCATCATATGAGCGACGACGCGCCCGCACTGTGCGCCGATTGCCGCCTCGCCCCGCCCGAGCGCATTCGTAGCCGTTACTACGTTCGCCTATCCGTAAAGGATCAGCCCGGCGTACTTGCTCGCGTCGCTTCCGTGATGGCTAAACACCACGTCAGCATCGCCAGCGTGATTCAAAATCCCTCCGAACGTATCGGCGCCGCCTCCCTCGTCCTCACCACGCACGAAAGCGACGAACGCGCCATCGGTGCCACCCTCAAACATCTCGCCGGATTGAGCAGCGTGCTCGAACAACCCGTCTTGCTCCGCATTGGCGATTTTAACGACTAATTTTTTTAACCAGACCATGGCCCGTATCGTCCAAAAATATGGCGGCACCTCCGTCGGTGACGTCGAACGCATTAAAAAAGTCGCCGAGCGTATCAAAGGCACCCGCGACGAAGGCAACGAGGTCGTCGTCGTCGTCTCTGCCCGCGCCGGAGTGACCAACGAGCTCATCGCCCGCGCCAAAGCCGTCTGCCCCGATCCCAGCGAACGCGAACTCGATCAACTCCTGGCCATCGGCGAGCAAGAAACCATCGCACTCGTGGCCATGGCTCTTCAAGGCATCGGTGCCGACGCCGTCAGCTACACTGGCGCCCAAGCCGGCATCTTTACCGACAAGGTTCACACCAAGGCGAAGATACAAGGCATCAATCCGAAGCCCATGGAGAAAGAGCTCAAGGCTGGCCGTATCATCATCGTCGCCGGCTTTCAAGGTGCCGACGACGAAGGGCGCATCACGACCCTCGGTCGCGGTGGCTCCGATCTCACGGCTATTGCGATCGCCGCCGCCCTTAAGGCCGATAAATGCGAGATCTACACGGATGTTGATGGCGTCTACACCGCCGATCCCCGTGTGGTGAAGAACGCTAAAAAAATCTCCGAAATTAGCTACGACGAGATGCTCGAACTCGCCTCTTCCGGCTCCAAGGTGATGCAGTCGCGCTCCGTCGAATTCGCAGCGAAGTACGACGTCGTTTTTGAAGTCCGCTCCTCCTTTAACCATAATCCAGGAACCATCGTGAAAAAAGAAGTCGCCTACATGGAAAAAGTCGTCGTGCGCGGTGTCGCCGTCGATAAAGATCAGGCCAAGGTCATCGTCAGTAACATCGTTGATAAACCCGGCTCCGCCGCGAAGGTTTTCCGCGCCCTTGCTGATGCCTCAGTCCTCGTCGACATGATCGTGCAAAACGTCGGCCGCCATGGCGTGGCCAACCTCACATTCACCGTGCCACAGACCGACACGCGCAAGGCCGTCAAAGCTCTCGAGCCCGTGCTCGCCGCGATCGGTGGCGGTCAAGTCGCCGTCCACGAACACATCGCCAAACTCTCGGTCGTCGGCGTCGGCATGAAAACGCACAGTGGTGTCGCCGCGACGCTTTTCCAAGCGCTCGCTGAAGCCGGTATCAACATCGAGCTCATCAGCACCTCGGAGATCAAAATTTCCGTCGTGATCGATCTCGACCGTGTCGAAGAAGCCGCTCGCGTCGCTCATGCCGCGTTTCAACTCGATCAAGCTTGAGCCGAAGCGGGTGAACTAAAGCCCGCCGACTTAACTTGGTATTATCCGGGCGACTACGCTCCGCGCCCTTTTCCCATGCGCTACCTTTCCACCCGTGGATTGACCGAGCCTGTCGGTTTTTCCGAAGCCGTCGCCATTGGTTTGGCGCCAGACGGTGGATTGTATTTACCTGAGACGCTCCCCCAGTTTTCTGCGGCTGACCTCCGCCGCTTTGAGACGCTTGGTTACGCCGAGCTGTGTTTCGAATTTCTGCGGCGCTTTGCAACGGATATTCCGCCAGAAACCTTGCGTGGATTGGTTGCGAGTTCTTACACGTCGTTTTCCGATCCCGGCATCGCCCCGTTGAAGGAACTCTCAAAAAACCTCTACGTGCTAGAGCTGTTTCATGGTCCGACGCTAGCGTTTAAAGATTTCGCGCTGCAACTGCTTGGTAACCTTTACGGGAACCAGTGCACATTGCGCAAAGAATCTATCAACGTGCTCGGCGCCACTTCAGGTGACACGGGCGCGGCCGCGATCCACGGCCTGCTCGGGAAGCCCGGCACTGCGATTTTTATTCTCTATCCTGACGGACGCGTTTCGCCTCTGCAGGAGCGTCAAATGGCGTGCACCGGCGCGACGAATGTTTTCGCCCTCGCCGTTGATGGCTCGTTTGACGACGCGCAGACTTCATTGAAAGAAATTTTCGGTGATCAGAAGTTTCGCCAACAACACCGCCTCTCGGCGGTGAACTCGGTCAACATCGCCCGCGTGCTGGCGCAATCGGTATATTATCTTTACGCTTTTTTGCGACTTCCTGCAGCGACGCGCGCCGAGACGGAGTTCGTGGTACCGACCGGTAATTTCGGCAACGTGCTTGCGGGTTGGCTGCTCCAAAAAATGGGCGTGCCGATTCGAAGCTTCAAAGTCGCGACCAATCAGAATGATATTCTCTACCGTCTGTTTACGACGGGCGATTACCGTGTCTCAGCCGTCGCGCCGAGTCTCGCTCCCTCAATGGACATTCAAGTATCAAGTAACTTTGAGCGTTTCTTGTACCTGAGCGTGGGTGGAGATGCAGCCAAGGTGCGCGATGTCATGCAGACATTCAAGAAAACCGGCGGATACCAATTTGAAAATTTCGCTCGCGACACACTGAGCGCCTCTCGCTGCTCGGATGCGCAGATCCCCGGGATCATTCGCTCGGTTTACGAGCGCTTTGGCTACATCGTCGATCCGCACACCGCCTGTGGTTTCGCGGAATTGGCTCAGGATCGCCCGAGTGTGTTGCTAGCGACGGCCAGCCCAGCCAAATTTCCCGACACGATTGTTTCCGCTATCGGCATCGAACCCAAGGCGCCTAGCCTAGAGGCACTAAAGACGCGCTCGGTGCAGAAATATTTATTGAAGACCGATGTGGCCTCGATCCGTGGTTTTATCGAGCAATACGCAGTCTGCTAACGCAACTAGCTGTCGTAAATTGGGTTGGTGAACTTCATCACGTATCCGCCTTCCCTCGTTTCAGTGGATGGATCGATTTGATATTGGCGCATAATATCAAGATTAACGCCGCAGGCGCGTAATGCGTAATCGGCTGAGGCTAGGTGCGCGATCTACATGCGAGCCTGAGCCTTTCCCCTCTGAGAGATTTGGCTTAACCGTAAAACCTATCCTGTCTTGTGCCATTAGGGCCGTTCCATCCTGATTGATTTTGGAGTCGGATTTAAACGTCATCGAGCTACTTCGCGTAGGCGGCTTAGGTGCTGCGCTGAGGCGTCTGGTTGTAGCAAAGAAGCGGTTGTAAAAGCTCCCTTGCCTCGGTGGGCGTAAGAAGCAATTTTTCTTCTCTCGAATGAGTACCGCCGTCAAAATCTACGACACAACCTTGCGTGATGGCACGCAAGGTGAGGGCATCAGCTTTTCTGTGGCCGACAAGCTGCGGATTGCCGAGCGGTTGGATCAATTTGGCGTCGACTATATTGAGGGTGGGTTTCCTGGCTCTAATCCGCGGGATATCACGTTTTTTGCCGAGGCGAAGCACCTCAAGTTGAAGCATGCGCGGTTGGCGGCCTTTGGTTCCACGCGTCGCGCCGGAGCGAAGGCGGACGAGGATCCGCAACTACGCACGCTGATCGATAGTGGCATGCCCGTGATGACTATTGTTGGTAAAACGTGGACGCTCCATGTCACCGAAATCCTGCGTACGACGCTCGAGGAAAATCTTGCGATGATCGAAGATTCCACGCGCTATCTGGTCGCGCAGGGGCGCGAGGTGGTCTACGACGCCGAGCATTTTTTCGACGGTTACAAGGCTGATCCTGAGTATGCGATCCGCACCTTGGCGGCGGCTTTGCGCGGCGGCGCGAGCAACCTCACCCTCTGTGATACTAACGGCGGTACACTCGTGGATGATTTTAAGGGTATCGTCGCTCACGCGGTGCGAGAATTTGGCGGTGAGAAAATTGGCGTGCATTGTCACAACGATAGTGGCTTAGGCGTCGCACTCACTCTCGCAGGCGTGACCGCGGGCGCGCGCCTAGTCCAAGGCACCGCCAACGGCTACGGCGAACGAGTCGGAAACGCCAATCTCACCACGGTCCTCGCGAATTTGTTCTTAAAGATGGATTGCACGGCGCGTTGCGCGACCAACTTGGCGCAACTGCGCGATCTCTCGCTGTTTTTTGACGAGCTTGCGAATCTGCGGCCGGATCCCAAGGCGCCGTTTGTCGGTCAATCGGCGTTTGCGCACAAGGGCGGCTTGCACGCCAACGCGGCACAAAAGGTCGCGCGTAGTTACGAGCACATCGACCCCGCGCTCGTGGGCAATCGCACCCGTGTGCTTGTCTCTGATATGGCGGGTCGCAGCAGTCTCGCACTTAAGGCCAAAGAATTGGGCCTCGAATTGGATGAAAAACGTCCCGAGATGAAGGCGTTAATCGAGCAACTCAAGGAGCGCGAGTTTCGAGGCTACGAATACGAAGCGGCCGATGCCTCGTTTCGTCTCTTGGTCGGAGCTGCGCTCGGGCAGCGAAAAACGTTTTTTGAAGTCGAGACCTATCGCGTCATCATCGAGCGTCACGGCGCCGATCTCTGGGCGGAGGCTACGGTCAAAATCCGCGTTGGCGGGGAATCGGTGCATACCGTGGCCGAGTGTACGGGCCCGGTCGGGGCGCTCGATAAGGCGCTGCGTCTTGCGCTCGAAAAGACCTATCCTCAGCTGAAGGAATTGGTGTTGCGCGATTATAAGGTGCGCATCCTCGAGAGCGGAGCGGGCACCAATTCGCGCACCCGGGTTTTGATCGAAAGCGGCGACGGTCGCACGGTCTGGGGCACGGTTGGGGTCAGTGACAATATTATCGACGCCAGTTGGGAAGCGTTGCGGGACGCGGTGGACTACAAATTGTCTTTGGGCTAAACGTACGCAGTTGGGATGCTGGTTTACCCTCTGCCTTTGCGATTGTAGAGGGTGGCCGATCCGCTGCAACGCTGTGCTAGCCAGCAAGCGATCGCAAAATACACCGCGTGGTGCGCACCAAAAAGTTCAACGCCAAGTAGTGTGCAGGCGAGGGGCGTCTTGGTCGCACCAGCAAATACGGCGATTAGTCCCAAGCCCGCCAATAAATCTACGGGCGCTCCGAGCAGTAGCGCCAGCGTGTGACCAAGTGTGGCACCGATGAAGAAAAGTGGGGTCACTTCGCCACCCTTAAAACCACTGGCGACGGTCACGACGGTGAAGATCAATTTCCAGGCCCAACTCCAAGGGCCGGCTCCTCCCGCTTCGAAGGCGGAAAGTAAGGTGATGGTCGCGGGATCGTTTGAACTTAACCCAAGGCCAAGATAATCCCGCTTGCCCACGAAATAGACGAGCGCGAGCACCATCAGGCCTCCAATCATGGGACGCAGCGGCGCGTATGCCACGAAGCGTTTAAAAGCGTCGTTTAACCGATGGCTAATCGCTGTGAATAATCGACTCGCGCAGCCAAAAACTACGGCGGCAATCATGACTTTAATCCCTAACAGCGGCTCGATAAAATCTTCCAGCTTCGTACCGATGCTGCTGGCGATATGATAAATCGCATGCTGAATGCCCCAAGCTGAGCAGGTGAAGTGCCCGACCCAGCTCGCTAAAAGTAGCGGCAGTAACATCCGGTATTGCGTCCGATCACTTGCGATTACCTCCACAGCGAAGACGGCCCCGGCCACCGGCGTGCCAAAAACAGAGCCGAAACCTGCCGCTACGCCCGCCATGAGCACTACGCGAAGTGTTTGCGGCGGCAGTCGAAATCGACGTCCCAAAACGCTGGCGATACTTCCACCCATTTGAACCGCGGTGCCTTCTCGCCCAGCTGACCCACCGCACAGGTGTGTGACCAATGTGCCTACGAGCACCAGGGGCGCGAGTCGGGCCGGTACGCCACCGCCCGGGGCGTGGATTTGTTCGATAATTAAGTTTGTCCCGCCTTCGGCTTTTTGGCCGATGCGCTGATAGATCCAACCGACCCCAAATCCCGCCGCTGGGAGGCAGTAGAGTAACCATGGGTAGGCTCCTCGGGTTTCGGTCGCGCGATCCAGTGACCATAAAAATAGCGCACTTGCCGTGCCCGCTAGCAAGCCGACAGGTATCGCCCAAAGGCAGCTCCCGGCCATAGCTACCCACTGGGAGTGGGTGCTTGAGTAAGGCTTGGGT
>RGAX01000070.1 GCA_009919985.1 Opitutaceae bacterium | reverse complement strand
TGGCAGCGAGCGAACCGAAAGCGGAGTTGGCCGCGAATTTGGTTTTAGCCTCATCGGGTTCACCCGAGACGGCATTGGGATCGCTGGGGTTGAAGCCGACACCTCCGCGACCGTTGGACTCAATCATGTCGTGTGCAGGATCGAAGCTCGGATTGAGCGAGGTCTTTCCTGCAGCATCGGGGCGGGCGGTTTGCCAAGGCTCGCGATTGGCGCGGGCCAGCGCGTCGATGTCGGCGCGCAGCTTGGGCCAATCCCCACCGGCGCGTTCAAGGGCTTCGCCGAGGGCGACGGCACGCAACGCATCATCGGGCACGGAAACCGGGAAACGTTGGCGAGCCTTCAGGTTGTTTTCCATGTAGGCGATCATGTCGATCGCGAGGGAAACGCAGTCGAAGCTCTCGGGCTTGGGCTTCGCCAAGATCTGCTCGATGCGGCGGCCGACCATCGCGCCGAGCGTGGCCATGGGCGTGCGCGCGGCAGGGCTGTTGGGGTCTTCGTTTTCGGCGGCGTCTTGCGCGTAGCCGACGAGGACGAGGCTCAAGAGACTCAACGTGGCGAGACCGGCGACAAACGCCGCGCGGGGGCGCGCCGTGACAGGTTTCGCGACCGGCAAACGCACGTCGCGCGCGCGCGGCCGCACGGGCAATTCGCGCCAGAAACTGAGCGCTAACAACACCAACGCTGGCACCAGCGCCCAGGCGTAGCGCTCAACCAAGCGCGTCTGATCTTTGATATAGGCGGTGGCTTTCGACTCGGCGGTGCCGACGCGTTTAAGCAGATCGACGACGTTCACCCAGGAGCGCGCGGGCGCGTAAAGTCCACCCGTGGCTTTCGCCATCTCTTCGAGCGTGGCGGCTTTGAGTTTGGTGACGACTTCGGTACCCGTCGCGTCGCGCACGACGCCATCGCGACCCAAGGGAATCACGGCGCCGGCCGACGTACCGACGCCGAGGGTGACGAGACGCACGCCGCGTTGTTTCAACTGCGACGCTAGGGGTTTCCAGGCGTCGTCAAAGGCTTCACCATCGCTCAAGACGACGAGCACGCGTTGCACGCCGTCGGTCGGACTGTACGCGGCGAGACTCGTCTCGAGCATCGCGCGGAAGTTAGTCCCACCTTGCGGAAAATAATCGGGCGAGAGGTTGGGCAACAAACCGGCGAGAATATCATAGTCCACGCTAAGCGGCAGTTGTAAGTAAGAGGTGCCCGCAAAGAGCACGAGACCGACGCGTTCGCCGGAGAGTTTATCGAGGAGGCCTTGGATGAGGAGCTTGGCGTGATCGAGCCGCGAAGGTTTCACATCGCGCGCCAACATGCTGCGCGACAGATCGAGCGCGATCATGACCTCTTTGGGCTGTTCACCGACAGGGACATCGACAAAGCCGTAGCGCGGCCCAGCGAGCGCGACGACGAGCAACGCTAGCCCGAGCCAGAAACGCCAACGCACGCGCGGCGGCTTGATCGTGACGTCGAGATCGACGCGCTCGCGGCCGGCCCAGAGACGCATGATGCCCGGCCAGCGCCCGGCGACGACGCCTTGGCGCAAGCCATCGAACAGCGCGAGCGCCGCGACGAGAAGCAACAACCAGAGCGCGTGCGGTTGACCGAGGCTCATGTAAGAGCCTCCCGGCGCCACGGCGTGTACGCCAATAATCCGCCCGCCAGCAACAAGCCCAACGAGCCCGAGACGAGCCAGGGAAACAGTTCGCGCGCGCGCTTGGTCTTGGCTTCGAAGCGGAGTTTTTTCGCGCCGTCGATGGCCTTGAAGGCGGCGGCGATGGTGTCGGTGTTATCGGCGCGGAAATAGGCGCCACCGGTGGTCTTGGCTATGTCGCGCAACGCTTCTTCGTCGAGATCGGCGAGAATGCGGCGATAACCGGTGATCTTGCCCGTTTCGTCGAAGATCGGATACGGCGCGGAGCCAGCTTTGCCCGCACCGATCGTGTAAACGGTGATACCGCGTGTCTTCGCAATCTCAGCGGCTTGCGCGGGCTTGAGGACGCCGCGGTTGTTAGAACCATCGGTGAGCAACACGATGAACGCGCTCGGGCGCTTAGTGGTTTTGTCGTTCTTGGATTGTTCGAGTCGAGTGAGTGCGACGCCGAGACCGTCACCGATGGCGGTGCCGTCTTCCATGAGACCGATCTTGAGCCGCTCCGTCTGGCGCGCGAGCCACGCGTGATCGGCGGTGAGCGGCGCGAGCGTGTACGCGCGACCCGCAAAAACGGCGAGACCGATGCGGTCGTTGGGGCGCGTGTTGATGAAGGCTTGGATGACGGGCTTGATGGCTTGGAGGCGATTGAGCCGCACGCCGCCTTGTTCAAAATCTTCCGCGAGCATCGAGCCCGAGAGGTCGATCGCTAGCATGAGATCATAGCCTTCCTGCCGCACCTCGGTGCTGATCTCCATTTTTTGCGGCCGCGCGAGTGCGACCACGAGCAACACCAAGCCACTGCCCATCAAAATCGCCGGCAAACGGGTCGCGGGCACGAGCACCGGACGCCACCACGCCGCCGCAAACGGCACGATCAACGCCGGCAACCCGCGCCGCCAACGCAGCCAGCTCATCAGCGGCAAAATGAGCAGCGCAAGCAACCACCACGGATATTGGAGGGCGACATCGTTCATGGTTAGCGGCGTAGGCGCATGTGCCCGTGGAAAAATTTCACGAGTGCATCGACCATGGATTCCTCAGGCGTGACGACGAGGCGGCTCTGGCGATCGGGGAACAGTTTCGCAAACGCAGCGTCACGCTCGGAGCACCAGGTGGCGTGCGCTTCACGATGAGCGCGGGATTGCGGATCGAGGACAACGAGACGGTTACTGGTTGGATCAAAAGCTGTCACGGTCTCGCCGGCGGGCAGTTCGCGTTCCCACGCATCTTCGACGCGGAAACCAATCGGTTGATAACGCCGCCGAATCACGGGCCAACCGGGCGGCGTGACGCGCGGCGGAAAATCGCCGAGCCAGAGCAACATGCTGTGATTGGAAGCGGCGTGCGCGATGAACTTCCACGGCGTCTCGACCGGTTGCGCATCGGCCATGGCCGGCGTGGGACGACCGATGAGATCGGCGATGGCGTTTAAAATCGGACCGCGGCCGCGCACGGGTTCGGTGAGACGATGGCCGCCGGGATAAGCGTGGACGATGCCGACGCGATCGCGGTTGGCGGCGGAAAGCATCATCGCGAGCGAGGCGAGCTCGAGGAGCGCGGCGCGCTTGGTGCGGGAGCCGGAGCCGAATTGCAGCGAGAGCGTGTCCTCGAAGACGATGAGGACGGTGAGCTCACGTTCCTCGATGAATTTTTTGCGGAACGGTTCGCCGAGGCGCGCGGTGACGTTCCAGTCGATGTCGCGGATATCGTCGCCGAAATTATATTTTACGACTTGGTCAAACTCCATGCCACGCCCGCGAAACACCGAACGGTATTCGCCGGTGAGGGGATTCTCGACGGCTTGTTTCATGCGCCACTCGAGTTGACGCAGTAACGCGACCGAGGTCGTCGGAAGCGGGGGCCGAGGGGCGAGGATGGGATGGGAGTTCAGTGAACTCAAAGGAAGCGGGGGCGAGACGCGAAAGCGACGGAGCAGACGACGGTGCGAAGCGCAACCACGCTGCGCTTGAGGATTGATTAAGCGGCCTTGGAGCCTGCAGTAGGCACGGCGACTTCGGCGATGATGCGACTCAGGATTTTCTCGGCGTTGAGATCAGCGGCCTCGGCTTCGTAGGTGAGATTCACACGGTGCCGGAGTGCATCAGGGAACACGTCCTGGACGAGATCGGGCGAGACGTGATCTTGTCCGCGCAACCAAGCGAGGGCTCGACTGGCTTGGTATAGAGCAAGACAGGCGCGCGGCGACCCACCAAAATTGAGCGTACGTGAACCATCCGCCAACGGCACCGCGAGGGCACGCGTGGCGCGAACAAGGTTTAAAATGTAGCCCTTGATCTCGGGCGACACGTAGATGCGGTCGACGGCCTTGCGGAGTTCGAGTAATTCTTCGCCGCTCGATACGGCGACGAGCTCGGGCTGGCTGGTAACTTGGCCCCAACGCTCCATCAGGATCGTCTCTTCTTCGGCGGAGGGATAATCAACCAGGAGTTTAAAAATGAATCGGTCCATTTGCGCCTCAGGGAGCGCATAGGTGCCTTCTTGTTCTACAGGATTTTGGGTCGCCATCACGAAAAACGGTTTAGGCAACGCGTGGGTTTTGCCGCCGATGGTGACTTGTTTCTCCTGCATAGCTTCGAGGAGTGCGCTCTGGACCTTGGCGGGCGCGCGGTTGATTTCGTCAGCGAGGACCAGATTGGCGAAGATCGGGCCGCGGTGCGCGGTGAATTGTCCCGTGTTGGGCTGGAAGATCATCGTGCCGACGACGTCACTTGGGAGAAGATCCGGCGTGAACTGGATGCGGTCACAATGCACGCCGAGGGCGGAGCCTAGAGATTTAATGAGCAAGGTCTTCGCAAGACCTGGCATGCCCTCGAGCAAAATGTGGCCATTGGCGAGCAAAGCGACGAGCAGGCGCTCGATGACGTGCTCGTTGCCCAAGACAGCTTTGGCGATTTCGACGCGGAGTTTTTGCGACCAGATAGGACCGGTGATCATGGGTTCAATTAAAAAAAGCGGGAATGCAGACGAAGACGCGAGCGAACACAAAACGTCACGCCCTGGCCCCTGAATCAAGCTTAGCAAGGCGGATACCAAATAAGACTTGGGTTTGTGATTGATGCAAAGCCATCCTCCCGCAGCGGCATGCCATCTGCTAAAGTGCTTTTTGTACCTCAAAAAACACCCTGCCTAAGTTTTAGTAATTATAAGCGATTCATGTAATCACGTCCGTGCAACGTTTCCGGATTGTGTGCGTTAGTACTTTCCAGAGTTAATTTCCCCACCCTTTCCTCAACCCTTCATTTTCTTATGAATAATACCCGACTGACGCTACGTCACTTCGGTCTCAAACAACTGGGACTGATTCTCATCACGGCCACCGCGCTCATCGCGGCGCCCGCACCCACCAAAATCACGCCGGCGAAGGACCTCATCGGGTTTTCCATAGGTGAGGATTACAAGATGGCCAACTACACGCAGATCTCCGCGCTCTTAAAAAAGTGGGAGACCGAGAGTGATCGCCTCAAGGTCGTCAGCATCGGCAACACCGCCGAAGGTCGCCCCCAATACATGGCGATCATCACCTCGCCCGAGAATCACAAGAAGCTCGAATATTACCGCAACATCTCCGTGCGCCTATCCCGCGCCGAGGGCCTAACCGACGACGAAGCCAGGAAACTCGCCGAAGAAGGCAAAGCTATCGTCTGGATCGACGGCGGCCTTCACGCCACGGAGACGGTGAACTCCCAATCGCTCGCCGAGATGGTTTACCAAATGACCAGCCGCACCGATGCAGAAACCATGCGTTTCCTCAACGACGTAATCTTGCTCATGGCCGTCCCGAATCCCGACGGCGTCGAGCTCGTCGCCAACTGGTATATGCGCGAAGAAGACGTCACCAAGCGCACCTTCCAAACACTCCCACGCCTTTATCACAAATACATCGGTCACGACAATAACCGCGACTCGATCACGATGAACATGCCTGAGACGACGAATCAAAACCGCATCCTCTTCATCGAGTGGAATCCGCAGATCATGCACAACGTCCACCAGACAGGTCCCGCCGGTCAGGTCATTTTTATCCCGCCGTTCCGCGACCCGTTTAACTACGTATTTGATCCGTTGATTCCGATTGGTATCGAGCAAGTCGGTACCGCAATGCACGCCCGACTTATCTCTAAAGGCATGGGTGGTTCCGCCATGCGCTCCGCCGCCCCCTACTCCACCTGGTGGAACGGCGGCATGCGCACCGCCACGTATTTTCACAATCAGATCGGCCTCCTCACCGAAATCATCGGTAACCCCACGCCGATGGCCGTCCCACTCATCGCCGAGAAACAACTGCCCACCGGCGACTGGCCGCTCCCCATCAAGCCTCAGGTCTGGCACTACCGCCAATCCATCGACTACATGATGGAAGTCGAACGCGCCGTAATGGACTACGCCTCCCGCAACCGCGAGACCCTGCTTTTTAATATCTACGGCATGGGCAAACGCTCCATCGAGCGCGGCAGCAAAGATTCTTGGACTATCACCCCTAAGCGCATTAACGCCCTCACTGAGGCTGCCAAGGCCGCCGCTCCTGACGAAGCCCCCGCTGCTGGCCGCGGTCGTCGCGGTGGAGCCACTCCCGCTGCTAGCGATAATCCCTTCTACGTTCCCTCCTTGCCGAGCGAGCTGTACGAAAAAGTCCTCAATGATCCGGCTTACCGCGATCCCCGCGGCTACATCATCTCGGCCGCCCAAGATGATTTCGCTACCGCGGTTAAATTCATCAACGTGCTCCTTAAACACGGCGTCGATGTCCACAAAGCGACCGCCGCCTTCACCGTCGCCGGCAAAAATTATCCCGCCGGCTCCTACGTCGTGAAGACCGCGCAGGCCTTCCGCCCTGCCGTGCTTGATATGTTCGAAGCGCAAGATCACCCGATGGACTTCGCTTATCCCGGCGGCCCGCCCAAGCGCCCCTACGACATCACCGGCTGGACGCTCGCGACTCAAATGGGCGTGAACTTTGAGCGCGTCATGGAAGGCTTCAACGGACCCTTCATCAAGCTCGCGTTTAACAGCGAGAAACCGTTGCCCGCCGCCGTCACCACCGTCGCCAACGCCGCCGGTTACCTCGTGAGCCATAAGATGAACGACGCCATCATCATCACCAACCGTCTCCTGAAGGCCAACGCTGAGGTCTACTGGCTCGCCGCCGAGCAAACCGTAGCCGGTCAAAAACTCGGCACCGGCACGCTCTGGATTCCTGCCGCGCCGGCCGTCCTATCGATTCTCGAAAAAGCCGCCAAAGAACTCGGCGTGCCGGCCTATGCCGTCGCCGCTAAACCCACGGGCGAAGCCTATAAACTCAAACCTATCCGTATCGGTCTCGTAGATACCTACGGCGGTTCTATGCCCTCCGGCTGGACGCGCTGGATGTTTGAGCAGTACGAATTCAACTTCGAAGTCGTGTTCCCACAGGTGCTCGACGCCGGCAACCTCAAGTCGAGCTTCGACGTGATTGTGTTCCCCAGCGGCACCTACGCCGAAGGCCGCGGTGGTCGCGGTTACGCACGCGCTGCGGGTCCCTCCCCTGAGAGTATCCCAGAAGAATTCCGCTCGATGCTCGGCACCGTCACCAGCGCCAAGAGCGTGCCCGCGCTGAAGATTTTCGTCGAAGCCGGTGGCACCGTGCTCGCACTCGGCGCTTCCGCTAGCATCGGCGAAGCGATGGGCCTGCCCGTCAAAAACCACCTAGTAGAAAAAGGCGCCGACGGCAAAGACGTCCCTTTACCCCCCGAGAAGTTCTACATCCCCGGCTCCGTGTTGAATGTGAATTTCAACAACCAAGATCCGCTCGCCTTCGGTATGCCGGAGAAAGGCTACGTGTTCTTCGACACCAGCCCGGTCTTCAATCGTCCCGCCGGCTCCATAGTGAAAGCCAGCAAAGTCGCTTGGTTTGAAAGCAAGCAACCGCTCTACAGCGGTTGGGCGGTCGGGCAAGATTTGCTCTACGGCGGCGAACTCGCCACTCAGGCCTCCATCGGCCAAGGCAAGCTCGTGATGATCGGCTTTGAAGCCACGTTCCGCGCCACCCCTCACAGCACGTTCAAGCTGTTCTTTAACGGTCTTTACCTCGGCGCCGCAGCACCGACGAAATTGTAATCACTCAAAGCTAACTAACCATTGCATCGAGGCCGCCGGATCTTCCGGCGGCCTTTTTTGCGCCTAGCGTGGACGGACTCGCGCGAGTCCTAGCGCGAGTCGCGCAGCGCCGCGTTGCGCTTGCTCACCACTCCAACAAACCACCGGCAAACGTCAGCCCAGCGCCGACGCTACAAAAAATAATTCGGTCGCCCGCAGCGAAAATCCCTTCCTCGGCCGCCCAGCCCAGCGCCATTGAGACGCTCGCCGCACTCGTGTTGCCATACTTGGAAATCGTCATGACGAATTTGTCGTAAGGAATCCCTACGCGCTTGCTCACGGCTTTTAAGATGCGCTCGTTGGCCTGATGCGGCACAACCCAGGCGATGTCCTCGGGCTTCAGGTTTTCCCGCGCGAGCGTCTGCTCGATCTGCTCGGCGAAACCCACCACCGCGTGCTTGAATACGGAAGTACCGTTCATCTGGAGGTAAAAGTGTTCCGCGTGTCCATCCGCCGCCACGGGCCACGGCATACGCGCGCCGCCGCCCTTGCGCTGGATCGCGTCAAATTGCTCAGCGTCACCGCCCAAGCCCATGCGATGTAGGCGATGTCCACCCGTACCCGCCGTCAATATCGCCGCACCGGCGCCGTCGCCGAAAAGAAACGCCGTCTCGTGATCTTGCGGATTAGTGATGCGCGACAACAACTCTGCCGTCACCACGATCACGTTCTTTGCTGTACCTGAAATGATAAACGAACGCCCGACCTCGAGCGCATACAGCCAACCCGAGCAGGCGGCGTTCAAATCAAACGCTAACACACGTGGAATCCCCAACCGCCGCGCGAGATCACTCGCCATCGCGGGTACGGGCTGATCGGGAATGAGCGTGGCCATGATGATGCCGTCCATCTGTTCGGCCTTCATGCCGGCTTGGGTGAGCGCGTTTTGCACCGCAATCACCGCTAGGTCGGTCGCACTTTCATCGTCGGCGGCGTAGCGGCGCTCGCGGATGCCCGTGAGTCGCACAATCTCTTCCTCCGTGCGATCGGGGAAGGCTTTCAGAATTTCGCTATTAGCGCGGATTTTGGCGGGGGCCGCGTGTCCGACGCCGGCGATGCAGACCGTTGCTTGAGAGTTCAATCGATGAAATTTTTTAAGCTAAAAATCAGGCCAGACGCCGCGCCAGCAAACGAGCGACATCGTCACCAGAGACGCGACCACCAGGGCCAGTCGCCTCGATATCGGTCAGCGTCGCCGGATCGAGTCCGGCTTCTTGGGCAAGTTTGGTGGCGCGGGGAGTCCAAATGAGCGCAGCCGCAGATTTTGCGGCCGTCGGAGCTGCGACCGCAGCACCCGTCTTGGACTCAAGATGACGCAGACTGGCATCCTCGGTTTCTAATTTGAGAAAAAGCGCGCCCGATTGCAGTACTTCGCCCGGTTTCACTGGCAGTGCGAGCACGGTGCCGTCGGCGGGAGCCTCGTATTCGAAGATGGATTTATCGCTCTCCAACTCCGCGATCTTCTGGCCTTTAGCCACGCGCTCGCCGGGTTTGGTTTTGAGGGATACGACGATAAGTTCGCTCACAGTCGCGCCCATGGAGGGCACGGGAACGTCGATGATAAAAGTAGCCATCAGGGATTTGATTGCCACCCAGTGTGGCGTCGCTCCGGTCTTGGTCAAGGGAGCGCACAAGGGCGCGCGGGCGCAATTTTAGGCCCGCACGGTCTGCCATACGGCCAGACATTGCGCGAGCAGCTTGGGTAAATCAACGAGGGCGATCATGTTGGGGCCGTCGCTGATCGCATTGGCCGGATCGGGATGCGTCTCGATGAAAAGTCCGTCCGCGCCCGCGGCGAGTGCCGCCTTGGCGAGGGGCGCAACAAATTCGCGTTGACCGCTGCTCTTACCGCCGCCGGCGCCGGGGAGTTGCACCGCGTGCGTGGCGTCGAAGACGGTAGGATAGCCGTTTTGCCGCATGATGGAAAACGAACGCATATCCACGACGAGATTTTGATAACCAAAAGTCGTACCGCGCTCAGTTTGCCAGATTTCTTGGGCGGCGCCTTCGCGGAGTTTACCGGTGACGTGCACCATTTCTTGCGGCGATAGAAACTGGCCTTTCTTGACGTTGACCGTCCGGCCCGTCGCGGCCGCAGCGAGCAATAAATCGGTCTGCCGGCACAGAAACGCCGGGATCTGCACGACGTCGCACACTGCGGCGACTTGCGCGACCTGTGCGCTTTCGTGGATGTCGGTCAAAACAGCAAACCCATAGTCGCGCTTAATCAAGGCGAGGAGTTTTAAACCCTCATCGATGCCCGTGCCGCGCGCGCCACCAAGCGAGGTGCGGTTGGCTTTGTCGAAGGAGCCCTTAAAGATGATCTTGAGCGCGGGCAACTCGCGATTGATGCGTACGAGTGATTCGGCGACCGCGCGGCACACACCCTCATTTTCAAGGGAGCACGGCCCGGCGATGATCAACAACTTCGAGGGATCGTAGAGCACGGAATTATTTTTTCTTCGCCGATTTACCCGCCTTGGCGGATTGGGCGAACTTAGCGGCCTTGACGGTTTTCACCTTGGCGCCGCCTTTTTTGTTTTTGAGGGTGGCCGCGATGAAGGCCGCGAAGAGCGGATGCGCTTTATTAGGCTTCGACTGGAATTCCGGGTGCGCCTGCGTGCCGAGAAACCACGGGTGGCCCTTGAGCTCAACGATCTCGACGAGATTGCGACGGGGATTGATACCGCTGACCATGAGGCCGGCGCGCTGGAGCTGACCGACGTAAGCGTTGTTGACCTCGTAGCGGTGGCGATGGCGTTCGCGCACGCTGTCAGCGCCGTAGGCCTTGTGCGCGAGCGAGCCGGGCGTGAGCGCGCACTCGTAGCTACCGAGGCGCATGCTGGCACCCTTATCGATGATTTTTTTCTGCTCCTCCATGATTGCGATCACGGGGTGCGCGGCCTTGGGATCGAACTCGGTGCTGTTGGCGCCGGCGAGCTTGAGAACATTACGAGCGAACTCGATCACGGCGATTTGCAGGCCGAGACAGAGGCCATAGTAGGGAATTTTATTTTCGCGGGCGTAGCGTGCCGCGGCGATTTTGCCCTCGGTACCGCGGTCGCCGAAACCGCCGGGAACCAAAATGCCATCAAGGCCCTTGAGTGCTACCAGGCCGTTTTTCTTTTCGAGATCTTCGGCGTCGATGCGGCGGATGTTGACCTTGCAGTTGTTAGCGATGCCGGCGTGCGTGATCGACTCGTAGACGGATTTGTAAGCGTCCTGGAGCTCGATATATTTACCTACAACTCCAATGGTTACTTCGTATTTAGGCGAGAGGATGCGGCTAACGATTTGCTCCCAGATGTTTTTAACAGCTGGGGGATTTTTAAGCCCGAGCAGATCGATCACGAGTTGATCCATGCCTTCTTTCTGCAGGGCCAAAGGAAGTTGATAGATCGAGCTGTCGACATCCATGCACTCGATAACGGCCTTCACGGGCACGTTGCAGAACATCGAAATTTTGTCGCGCAAATCGTGATCAAGCGGGTGATCGGTGCGGCACACGAGCACGTCGGGCTGGATGCCAATCTCGCGGAGCTTGGCGACAGATTGTTGCGTGGGCTTGGTCTTGAGTTCGCCGGCGGCCTTGAGGAAAGGCACGAGCGTGACGTGGATGAACACGCAATCCGTCGGGCCGACTTCGAGGGCAAATTGACGCATCGCTTCGAGAAACGGCAGGCCTTCGATGTCGCCCGTGGTGCCGCCGATTTCGGTGATGAGGATGTCGACGTCTTTGCCGCCGGAATAAATGCGCTCCTTAATCTCGTTGGTCACGTGCGGTATTACCTGCACGGTTTTGCCAAGGTAATCACCGCGGCGTTCCTTTTGAATGACCGCTTCGTAAATCTGGCCGGAGCTGAGACTATTGAGACGGGAAAGTTTTCCGCTGGTAAAACGTTCGTAATGGCCGAGGTCGAGGTCGGTCTCGGCGCCGTCTTCGAGGACGTATACTTCGCCGTGTTGGAACGGGCTCATGGTGCCTGGATCGACATTGAGGTAGGGGTCGAACTTCTGGATACGCACCGTTAGGCCGCGCAGTTCTAGGAGCGCGCCCAAGGACGCCGCCGTGAGGCCTTTGCCCAGCGACGAAACCACTCCGCCCGTCACGAAGATGTATTTCATCGGCGAGGGTTAAACGCCCGCCTCCGCTGCGCGCAAGCAAAAGCTCTCCCGCCGAGCATTATCCTAGCCATAACTTTACTGCCAAAGCTGCACCCGCCACCAAAACCATGATCAAAAGCACCCAAAGCGCCCATTTGAGCGCCTTGACCAAAAGCCAGATCAATACCGCCGCCACGATCGTCGCGCACGCCACCACCAACCAAGGCGGATAATCGGCCAGCGACTCCACCACATTGCGCAAGGGGGAAACCCGCGACCGCTCGCCTGTCATGCGAAATCCGAGCTTGTCCAACACATGACGCGAGGCCGCGTTTTCGATTTGCACAGTGGCCGCAATCCGCTCCGTCTCTGTCAGCAAAAAGACGGTTTCAATCATGGCTTTGGCCGCTTCGCTGGCAAAACCCTGCCCCCAGAAGCGGGGATGCAGC
>RGAX01000069.1 GCA_009919985.1 Opitutaceae bacterium | reverse complement strand
GTCGGTATCTTGCTTGGGGTGGCTACGGGTAATGGTATCGCGTTGTTGCTTAGCGCCTCGGTGGTTTTTCCTTGGGGCTGGGCGCTAGCGGGTTTGCTGGTGTGTTGCGGGATAGGCGTGGGCTTTGGTTTTTACCCTGCCTGGAAAGCCGCCGCACTCGATCCGATCGAGGCGCTGCGCTACGAGTGATGCGCCTGATTTGAGTGGTGGACTTAGCCCCGGCGAATTTCCGAGCCCGGAAAACGCACCTGGATGCGGTATACTTTTTTCAATCGGCATTTAATCTGGCCGGTCTTGAGGTCGAAGTGTTCGGGAATCTCGATGCGGTGCAGATCCACGGCCGCGTGGTAGCCTCGTTCAGAAAAGATATCGATCAACATAGCCAGCGCGACGGGATCTTCGAGGCACGGATCCTCGGCGTTGACCAAGGCGACGCCCGAGATCGCGTGGCGGAGTACGATCGGCATCATCTTTTTTTCGATGAAGGCCGCGACACGACCAAAAAGTTCGGCGTGTTCCAGTTCGTAGCCATCGAGGCGTCGCACGAGCTCTTGTCGGGCATGAATGATGATCTCGCTCGCTACTGGAATCGCGCGCAGCCGGTCCACCGTGCGTGGATCAAGCTCGAGCGTGCTCTGGTATTCGAGCTCGTGCTGAATGTTGCGCTCGACCTCAGTGACTGAGCCCTGCGCGTTAACAAAATGATAGTGGAAAATCTCCTTCAGCTCTTGGAGCGCGTCCCAGGTCTGCTCCTTAAATACGCGATAACGTCGTTGCGCCAGCGCTTGGTCGAAATCGGTGGCGCGCTCTTCAAGTAATTCGCCTACACCGGTGCGGCGGACTTCTTCGTTCAGGGCTTTGACCTCGCGCCCGCGGAAAAGTTGGCGGTCTACCGAGGTCTTCTCATCCACAAACAACACCATGATATGTATCGTGGGTTGGCGAAAATGGATGCTCAACGGCGTCGAGTAGAACTCGCGGCGCAACATATGCATCTTATCCACGAGCAACTTTAAGCATTCGACCTGGACCTTGGTGCGTGGAAACCCATCGAGGATTACCCCGTCGCGAAATTCCTCACGCAATAACCGGCGCAGGAGCAACCCGATCACTTCTCGATCGCCGACCATGTTACCGCCGTCCTTGAGCCGTTTAGCTTCAGGCGTGTCGAGCAAGGCGCTGATGACAACCGGTTCGCAGGTCAGACCACGGGCTTGAGCTATGAAGCGGGTGTTGGTGCCTTTGCCTGCGCCGGGGGCACCTCCGAGTAGGATGAATTCCTTAGGGAAGCGCAGATTTTCTCGACCTAATTCTGCCTGAAGATCGGACCAGACCGCGCTGAAAATCAGCTGGGCGTCTTTGATTTCGAGATCAGCCACGCGCGGCGGAGGAACAATGGGGCCGGTTTCAGACCGGGGAGAGGGATTGCTGGGAGGCGCCATGGCTGGTTTTGAAGGTTCTTATGTAGAGACTTTATCGACGGCATTCGACTAAAGAAAAAAATCTTTAGCCTCCGCCGCTGGGAACCTCTTGGCCCAATTTTGGTGATAAGCGCTACTTTGCGCACGGATTCTCGGTCCGAGTTAAATATAAACCTATAAAAATCAACATTTTATATTTCTAATTTTCGCTTTTCAAAATAACTCCAAGCCATGCGTGTCCTTATTACCGACCACGAGTCGTCGATCCCTAAAATTACGCCGATTGCTCTTTAGGATTTGGCTCTGCGCAGTATGCCCCGTTCTGCATAGGGCGAGATGGCCCCCGGTCATAACGTGGACGCAAAGCGAGGATTCAACCGCTCGCTCCCTTAGCAGGGCCATGCGGAAACCCTCCGCCAACTTGAATGCAAAGCCAGTTGGCTCGGCGGGGGAGTGCGGCCGGTGAACCCGTACTTTGACATCCTCCCGGCCCTTGAGGCCCGAGGGGGATGTTAATTCCGGCTACCGCAATGAGCGAAAACTTTCCATTTGCCCCGGGCGCAGACTCGCGTTTGCTAACTCCGTCATGAATGCCATCAAGGTCATCGGCAAAACCCTGGTTGCCTCGCCAGAGCGAGTGCTCGAGGCGGATGCGGACATGGCGATCGTGCATCGCGTGCAAGCAGGCGACGTGGCGGCCTTCGATGAGTTGATCCTTAAATACCGCGAGCGCGTGCTCGGGATCATTTATAACATGACCTCTAACCGCGAGGATGCGGCCGATCTTGCTCAAGACGCTTTCATTAAGACGTTTCAGTCGATCCACCGTTTTAGCGGGCAGTCGTCTTTTTTCACGTGGTTATATCGGATCGCGGTTAATACAGCCCTCAGTCACCTGCGTAAACACCGTCTCCGCTCGTTCTTTAGCCTACAACAGATCGACGCCGATGAACCCGTTTCCCGCGAGATTATCGCCGCCCTCACGGACACGAGTGGAGCCGAAAAAGATACCTATGTGCACGAACTTCAGGAAAAATTGAACGAAGCGATGCAGAAACTGTCTATCAAGCATCGCACCGTGGTTACTTTATTCGAAATTGAGGGCCTGAGCCACCAAGAGATTGCCGAGATCATGGATTCTTCCGTAGGAACCGTGCGCTCGCGGCTGCACTACGCTAAACAACTCCTGCAAGCCGAGCTGCAGCCTTACCTGCGCCAATGAAGCCCGATCACCAGAAACCTGTGCGCCTTGAGGATTTGCTGCGTTTGAAACGGGCTGAGCGCCCTGCGCCTCAATTTTGGGCTGAATTTGAACGCGAGCTGCGCGCCAAGCAACTGGCGGCCCTCGTCACAAAACGTCCATGGTGGCAGACGTTGCCCGCTCGGGCCATGGCAGGACTTTCCCGTTATCATTTACCGCTAGGAGCCACGGCGGTGTTGGCGCTGACTTTTTTGAGCGTGCGGGAATATCAAGCCCAGAACGTCGGTTCCAGTGTCCTCGTGTCGCCCGGGCTCGTGGATCAAGGAACTGAAAACAATCTTCGGGTGAATTCCGGCTTCCTAGCCGCGGCACCTGGCAGCGTCGTTGTTTTTCCGGCGATCAGCTCCTCGGAAGTTGCGGCGACAGAAGATGCCGACATCAACGCGTCAGCAGATGGTAATTTTACTACAGCCGACGGCGCTGATCGCGCCTCGGCGCTGATCGGTGGCGGTACTGACAAGGTAGCTGTTTCGAGTCCCTCAGCTCGTTCCATCGCGGAAAATTTCGCTGCAGCCCAATCCGACGATAATACCTTCGGCGGTCGTCCGCTGCTGAATCCCGCGATGCGCGGTTTTGAATCACGCGTGATGCCGGCTCGTACCCCGATGTTAGATCCGCTCGCGCAAATGAAGGCTCCGGCGGATGTGCGGCGTGCACGTTACCTTGGTACAGCGTTACCGGTCGTGGCTAATGCGAAACCCTTCACTCCACGTAGCAGTGAGCGCCTGGCCAGCCGGATTTCCGACGAACGTTTATATGAATCGGTTAATAGCCGACTCGGGCTCGGTGGTGATCGCTTGATGGTCAAATTCTGAGGCGGGCATTTTGGCCCGCGTCGAGGTCGACGAGGTTGCAGCCGAGCTTGAGCGCCCGGCTTTTTTTGTGTCGGGTGCGCGAGGTTGCAGGCTTGAGCGTGGGGCCTGAGGGGATTGACTCGCGGCATGGCTGTTTTTCAAGAGACGCTAACGTTGCGGGCGAGCGGAGCGGGTTTGCATGAATTCACTGAGCAGGTTGCGGGCGTGCTTGGGCGTAGCGGGATGACGCGCGGGGTGGTGACAATTTTTTGTCAGCACACGAGTGCGAGTTTGGTAATCATGGAAAACGCCGATCCTTCGGCGCGGCGCGATCTTGTCGCGTGGCTTGATCGCCTCGTACCGCCAGACGATCCCCATTTTGAGCACACACTCGAAGGGCCCGATGATATGCCTTCGCATATCAAAATGGCGCTCACGCGCACGAGTGAGAGCGTACCATTTGCCGACGGCCGATTGCAGTTGGGGACCTGGCAGGGAATTTTTCTCTGGGAACACCGTCACGCGCCGCACGCCCGCACACTGATCGTGACGGTGTTGGGCTGAACGCGTCGACTCAGCCTGGGACGCAGATGCCGCAGTTGTTGACGAAGAAGTCGTTGCCCTTGTCGTCGACCAGGATGAAGGCGGGGAAGTCTTCTACTTCGATCTTCCAGATGGCTTCCATGCCGAGCTCGGGGTATTCAAGGACCTCGACTTTCTTGATGTTGTCTTGCGCCAAGATTGCGGCGGGGCCGCCGATGCTGCCGAGGTAAAATCCGCCGTGAGCTTTGCAGGATTTGGTGACGGCTTGGCTACGATTTCCTTTGGCGAGCATGATCATGGAGCCGCCGAGAGCTTGGAAATTATTCACGTAACTATCCATGCGGCCGGCGGTCGTGGGGCCGAAGGAGCCGGAGGCTAAACCAGCGGGGGTCTTGGCTGGACCGGCGTAGTAGATGGGGTGGTTTTTAACGTAGTCGGGCAGGCCAAGTCCCGTGTCGATGCGCTCCTGGAGTTTGGCGTGGGCGCTGTCGCGGGCCACGATCATCGGGCCAGTGAGCGAGACGCGAGTGGTGACCGGATATTTGGAGAGCTCGGCGAGGATTTCGGGCATCGGTCGGCGGAGATCGATTTTGACGATATTGTCGTCTTTGAAACGGCGGTCGGCTGCGGGGATGAAGCGGCCGGGGTTGGTTTCCATCGTTTCGAGGAAGACCCCGTCTTTGGTGATCTTGGCTTTGATGTTGCGGTCGGCACTGCAGGATACGCCCATGCCGACGGGGCAGCTGGCACCGTGGCGCGGGAGGCGAACGACACGGACGTCGAGCGCGAAATATTTACCGCCGAATTGGGCGCCGATTTTGCTGTTTTGAGCGATCTCGAGGATTTTATTTTCCCACTCAAGGTCGCGGAAGGCGCGGCCGTGTTCGTTGCCGGTGGTGGGGAGTGCGTCGAGGTATTTGGCGGAGGCGAGTTTGAGAGTTTTCAAGCAGGCCTCTGCGCTGGTGCCACCGAGGACGAAGACGAGGTGGTAGGGCGGGCAAGCACTGGTGCCGAGGTATTGGAGTTTGTCGGTGACGAATTTTTCCAGGCTCTTCGGGTTGAGCAGTGCCTTGGTTTCTTGGTAGAGAAACATTTTATTGGCGGAACCGCCGCCTTTGGCCACAAAGAGAAATTCGTACTTCGCGCCCTCGGTGGCGTAGAGGTCGATTTGGGCAGGGAGATTGGTGCCGGTGTTGACCTCTTTCCACAGGTCGATCGGAGCGACTTGTGAGTAGCGGAGATTTTCCTTGGTGTAGCACTCGTAGACGCCGCGACTGAGCCATTCGGCGTCATTGGCGCCGGTCCAGACTTGCTGGCCTTTTTTGCCGAGGATGGTGGCGGTGCCGGTGTCCTGGCACATCGGCAGAATACCTCGGGCGGCGATCTCGGCGTTTTTGAGGAGGGTTAGGGCGACGTAACGGTCGTTGGCGCTGGCGGCGGGGTCGTCGAGGATGGCGGCGACTTGGCCGACGTGTTTCGAGCGGAGGAAAAACGACGTATCGTGAAAGGCGTGTTGTGCGAGGTAGGCGAGGGTCTCGGGCGCGACTTTGAGGATTTCCTGGCCTTCGAAATTGGTGGTGCTCACGCCTTCCTTAGTGAGGAGACGGTAAACGGTGTCGTCGGGGCCGAGGGGTAGCGGATCTTGGTATACGAAGGCGGGCGTGGGCATAGGGGTAAATTGGCGCGAGGGGCGCGTGGAGTAAAGCGGGCGACGATTTTTAGAGCAGCTTTGACCGTGGAAATTAGCGCTGCGTGGGCTAGGCGTTAATCGGCCTTACGGGGTGGCCATTGTGCGGACGGTAGCTTCAAAACGCGGGAGGTCGGCGAGCGTTGTGATTTCGCTCCCGGGGTGGTTCCAACCGTGGGCGCCGGGCCAGATACCGTGCGCAAGAAACGAATCGCAGGCCTCGTTCATACCAGTAACGTTGAGGTAATCTTTTTGTTCTTTCTCGTCGCGCAGGCCGGAGACGAGGCTGGCGGGAAACGGCATGATGATACGACTGGAGACATGCGCGAGATCGTTAAGCGCCACGAAGGAGCGAGAGTCGACCAGGGACGTGGCAGGGCGTGACGTTTCACCGCGGAGATAGCGGTAATATTCGAGGTGGTTGCACTCGAGGCCATCGAAGGGCTCGGGCGTGCTACGCTCAATGCGGCCGTCGTGCCAGCAAATCTCAATCTGGCGGCCCACCGCGTAGTGTAGTGTGGCGCGCTCGCAAAGTAGAGTTTCGTTGTGTGAGGCAGTGCCGGCGCAGGCGTGGGAGAGGGCGAAGCGCAGGTTGACGCCGGTGGCGGTCGCTGCTTCGACAAAAAACGTGTCCGCACCTTCGATGGCATGGGCGCGGTAAAGTTCAGCGCGGACGGTGGCGAGTTGCGCCCAGCTCTGCAGCGCGTGCGGGCCGGCCCAGAACAACATGTTGTGGACGAAGTGCGCCATGGCGTTGCCGAAACACGAATCGAGGACGGGTCGATCCGCCATCATGAGGCGACCGGCCCAGTCGTTGCGCTGGAAGTAACTTGCGGGTCGCGGCCAGAGAGCGCTGAGCGTTGTGCTCCGTAGCGCGCCGAACTCGCCCGCGAGCAGGCGCTCTTTTAACGCGAGACGCGGTTTCTCGACGATAAAATTGAAGCCGACGAGAGATGATTTCGCCGCGCGTGTATCTGCGGCGATCATACGCTCGAGCTCGGCGTGATCGAGCGTGGGCGGTTTCTCGAGATAAACGGGCAGGCCTAGGGCGGTGACCGCCGCGTGCATCTCGGCATGGAGATTAATCGGCGTGGGGATGACGACGAGGTCGAGGCTGCGCGCGCAAGCCGCGAGCATGGGGCGGTAGTCGGCAAAGACTTGCACGCCACGGGCGGTAAAACCGAGGGTTTCACGCTCTTTGGTGAAAGCATCGGCCCGCGGATCGCAGGTGCAGATGAGCTTGGCGTGACCGCGTTCCTCTAGGCGGGCGACAGAAGTGTGGTGTGATCCGGCGAATCCGCCGAGGCCAACGATGGCGATGCGGATAGGGGGCTTCACACAATTTTCAATTTGGGCAAATCCTGTCCGTCGATCAGGCCAACGGGGTGACCCTGGGCATCGACGACAATGAGATCATCGATTTTGTGGGCCTCAAAAAGACGGAGCGCGTCAACGCCTAGGGCTTCAGCGGAGATAGTTTTAGGTTTTCGCGTCATGTATGCAGCCACAGGGCGGCTCAAAAAATTGGGGCCGGTCAGCGCGCTGCGACGAAAGTCACCGTCGGTGAGAATGCCGGATAGGCGTCCGGTTTTTTTGGCGACGAGGGCGATGCTGCCGCTCTTGGCCTTTGTCATCGCGAGAATCGCCTCCTGGAGCGTGACAGTGTCCGCTGCGATTGGGAGACGGTCGGCGGTGCGCATGATATCGCGCACGCGTAGAAGCAGCACGCGGCCAAGATTACCCGCCGGGTGGAAGCGCGCAAAGTCGTCGCGGGTGAGGCCGCGGGCTTCGAGGATGACCATCGCGAGTGCGTCGCCGAGGGCGAGGGCGGCGGTGGTGCTCGCCGTGGGGGCGAGTTTGAGTGGGCAGGCTTCGCGTGGAACGCAGTAGAGGAGGCGGTGGTCCGCGGCGCGGGCGAGGTCGGAATCGCCGTGGGCGCTGAACGCGACGACGCTTAGACCGAAGCGTTTCAAGAGCGGCACGAGGCGCAGAATTTCTTCTGATTGGCCGCTGTTGCTAAGAAGAATCGCAAGATCGCCCTCAGCGCAGAGCCCAAGATCGCCGTGAAGCGCCTGCGTAGCGTCGAGAAAACAGGAGGCGACGCCGGTACTGTTGAAGGTCGCGGCGATTTTCTGGGCGATATGGGCGGATTTGCCTACGCCGCTGAAGATCAGTTTGCCACTGGCGGCGACCGTGGACTCGACGGCGCGAGCGGTGGCGACAAATTCCCGGTCTAAGCTCCGGGCGGTGGCGGTGAGGGCCTCGCCTTCGATACGGAAGCAGCGGCGGGCGCGGGCGAGAGCGGATTTCGGAGCGATGGCCATTTATGATTTGAACCGCGAGGGCGGAGACTGGAACTTAGGGGAGCCTTATTTGCATTCAATCCCTTTCACTGTTTCCGATGTCCAAGTTTTTTAAAATTTTCTCCGCGTTAATGGTGCTAGCCTTTGGGCTGGCGGGCGCGAGTTGTGGTCCCGGCGAGAGCTTGGGTTTGAGCGCGGAGACGGATGAGGCGGCGTACCGTGAAGGTCAGCAACTGGTGAAACAGGGCCGTCCCCAGGAAGCGCTGTCGACGTTTCTGCGTGTCATCGCTCGGCGTGGGGAGGCCTCGCCCGAGTCGCACCTTGAGGCCGGCCTCATTTATAAACAGCACATCAAAGACCCGATCGCGGCCATTTATCATTTTCGTAAGTACCTCGAACAACAGCCTAACTCCCGCCAGGCTCCGCTCGTTCGCCAACAGATCGAGGCGGCTAAACGCGATTTTGGACGCACGCTGCCCAACCAGCCGCTCGACTCACGAGAAGTGAGGCTCGACGGTTTTGACCAACGCGAACGCCTCGAGCGCGAAAATGAACAACTCCGCAATGAACTCTCCACCGTGCGTGGTCTGAGCGGTAGTGCGCCCTCGAGCCTCGGTTCTGTCCCTCGTGGTGCCACCATTGAAAGCGTGGATGCGCGCGTCCCTGCGCCCGCGTCGTCGGACGAAGCTTCGGCGATCACCCTCGCGCCTATAGCCAATCGCGAGCCTGAGCCCAGTGCTGATTTTCAAGCTCCAGCGAATGTCTCCGGAGCACGCGGTAAGGTTTCAGCTCTGGGCGCAACCGGCGGTCGGCGGCACACGGTCGCGGCGAAGGATTCACTCTACGCCATCGCAAAAAAGTATTACGGCGCTGCCACTAATGCGCGAGTCCAAGCCCTAATCGAGGCCAACCGCGATGTGCTGCCGGCCGGTGCGGGTACGCCGCTCAAGGAAGGTATGACGTTGAAAATTCCGTGATCACGCCGGTCTGCCGGCGTGGCGCTTGATATCGACACGCTTTTTAGCCTGATATTTCCCCCATGCCCCGCACCTCGCAACGCACTGCCGGTTTCACCGAGTCGCTCATTCGCGAGATGTCACGCGTCGCCGTTCGACACGGTGCGATCAATCTCTCGCAAGGTTTTCCTGATTGGGATCCGCCGGCCGCGCTGGTGCAGGCGGGCAAAGATGCGATGGATGCCGGGCGGCACCAATACGCCGTTACGTGGGGTGCCCCTGAATTACGCGAGGCGCTCGGGGCGAAGATCGGGCGGTTTACGGGGCGGCCAGTAGATGCGGACCGTGAGCTTGTGGTGACCTGTGGCGCTACGGAGGCCATGATGGCCGCGTTCATGACCGTGTGTGATCCGGGCGATAAAGTCGGGATGTTCTCTCCGTTTTACGAAAACTATAACGCTGATGCGATTCTCTCCGGCGCTCAGCCCGTGCATGTGCCGCTGCATCCGCCGCACTATCGCTTTGATCCGGCTGAGCTGCGCCGAGCATTTGCGAGCGGATTGAAGGCGTTTGTATTATGCAATCCATCAAATCCGTGCGGTCGGGTGTTTACGCGCGAGGAGCTTTTGCAGATCGCGGCGCTTGCAGAGGAATTTGATACGTGGGTGCTCACGGACGAAGTTTACGAGCACATCGTCTTCGCGCCGCATCGGCATACGTATTTCTCGACGTTGCCGGGTATGGCGCAGCGCACGCTTATGTGCTCGTCCTTATCGAAGACGTTTTCGATCACAGGTTGGCGGCTGGGTTATCTCCATGCGGCACCCGGCGTAATCGCGCAGGCGCGTAAGGTGCATGATTTTCTGACAGTGGGCGCGGCGGCACCGTTGCAACACGCGGTGGTAACGGCGCTGAATTTTCCGGCTAGTTACTATGATGGATTGACGGCGGAGTATGCGGCCTCGCGCGATGTGTTACTGAGTTATCTCGACCAGACTGGCTTGAGCTATACGCGGCCTGAGGGCGCGTATTTTGTGATGCTCGATATTTCGCCTTTTGGCTATGCAAGCGACGTGGAATTTGCTCACTGGATGACGAAGGAGATCGGTGTCGCGCCCGTGCCAGGCTCAAGTTTTTTTGCGAACGGTGAAAATCGCTACGTGCGGCTTAATTTTGCCAAGAAGCCTGCGACGCTTCACGCAGCGGGTGAGCGGTTGTTGAAATTAAAGCGCTAGCATGAGCGTGAAGGTAGCGCCTGATGGATGTTTAGGGCGGCGATTTATTTCAAGCGTACCGCTTGGCCGGGGCGGGCGGGTGTGAGTTGGCCGGCGCGGATCACGGGTATACCGTTCACGATCACGTCACTGAAGCCCGTCGCGTAATGGTGTGGGTCGTCGTAAGTCGAGGGATCGTTGACCGTTGCGGGGTCGAAAATCACGACGTCGGCAATAGCGCCGGGGTGAAGCTCGCCGCGCTCGCCGAGACGAAACGTGCGCGCAGGTAGCGAGGTCATTTTGCGTACGGCGTCTTCGATTGAAATCACCTTTTGGTCACGCACATAGCGGCCAAGAATGCGGGCGTTGTTACCGTAGCCGCGCGGGTGCGGGACGGCTTCGCCAAATTTCCGGATGCCGGAATCGGAGGCGATCATAGTGAGCGGTTGAGTGAGGAATTTTTTGAGGTCGGGCTCGCTCATGCCGTGGAAGACGCCTTGTGCGCCGCCGCGCGCTTCAATGTCTAGGATCGTCTCGATCTGGTCGTCTAGCGTCGCCGCGCCGCGGAAGAGTTGCGCGCACTGCGGGATGGTTTTGCCATTAAAACGTGGATCGGGTTTAAAGTTGGCGACTACAGCGTAGGTGAAATCGCCACGTTTGCCCTTGGCGATAGAGTCTTTCATTTCGCCTACCATTTGGGCTTTGATCGCCGGATCGGCTAGGCGCTCTTTGTAGCGCGCCGCGCCGCCCTCGCGGAACTCGGCAGCGATGAGCGCGGAGATGCCGGTGCTTGAAGCGGTGTAGGCATATTGGTCCTGCGTAATTTTCAAACCCGCGGCGCGAGCGCGGTCGAGGTAGGCTAGTATTTCCTCGGCGCGGCCCCATGCGTTGGGGCTAGAGAGTTTGATGTGGGAAACTTCGGCGGGTATTTTTGCCTCGCGGGCGACAGTGGTGAGTTCGTCGAGGGCTTCTAGAATGCGGGAGTTTTCGTAGCGCATGTGGCTTGCGTAGATGCCGCCGTGTGCGGCGGCGACTTTGGCGAGGGCGATGATTTCATCGGTCTTGGCAAAAGAGCCGGGTAAATAAATCAGCCCCGTGCTCAGGCCGACGGCGCCCTCCTGCATCGCTTGTTCGACTAGGGCGCACATTTTTTCTAACTCGGCGGGCGTGGGCGGGCGCATGAAGCTGCCGCCCATGACTTGGAAACGCACCGTGTTGTGACCAATGAGTGTGGCGACGTTCAGCGAGACACCGGTGCGTGTGAGCTGGTCGAAGAAGGCGCCGACCTCAAGCTTCGAGCCGCCGCAGTTACCCGTAACGATGGTGGTAACGCCCATGCGCAGGAAGTTTTCCGCTGTGGGGAGATCGTTGACGTCTTCAGAATGCGTATGGACGTCGATGAAGCCGGGTGCCACGACGTGGCCGGCGGCGTCGATTTCGGTCGGAGCGGTAGAGCCGGCGGGGAGCTGTCCGATGGCCGCGATACGTCCGGCACGGATCGCGAGATCGCCGGGTCGGGCGGGTGCGCCGGTACCATCGATGAGCGAGGCATGGCGGATGATGAGGTCGTAGGTCTCGGCGCAAAGTGGCAACGAGATGAGCGGTACGACCAGCGCGAAGGCTCGGGCGAGGTGTGGTGGAGTGATGGCAGCTCGGCCCACGTTTCGCATGGCAGTGAAGTTTTGGCTCAAGCTGGGGCTGCTCAGCTTCGGCGGACCCGCAGGGCAGATCGCGTTGATGCATCGGGAACTCGTGGAGCAGAAAAAGTGGGTCGAGGAATCGCGGTTTCTGCACGCGTTGAATTTTTGTATGCTCTTGCCCGGTCCGGAGGCCACGCAACTGGCGACCTACTGCGGATGGCTTATGCATGGCGTGCGCGGTGGATTAGTGGCAGGCGTGTTGTTTGTATTGCCGGGTGCGCTGGCGATGTGGGGCTTGAGTTGGATTTACGTGAGCTTCGGCGCGGTGCCGGCGGTGGCGGGCGTGCTGCACGGATTGAAGGCGGCGGTGTTGGCGATTCTCGCGGTGGCTGTCGTGAGGGTCGGGCGCAAGTCCTTGAAAACGCCGATCGCTTGGGCGCTCGCGGTGACGGCGGGTGTGGTGCTCGCTTTGGGGGTGGCGCCGTTTCCGGTCGTCGTTATTGTCGCGCTGGCGGTGGGGTTTTTCGGCGTGCGACGTTGGCCGGATGCGTTTGGGCAAATATCGACCGCGAATGCGAGCGAGGCTGCAGTGGTAAACGATG
>RGAX01000068.1 GCA_009919985.1 Opitutaceae bacterium | reverse complement strand
CGCCCCGCCCATTCCCGCGCATTGGCCCGAAATCGCAAAACTCCGCGGCGCCCTACCCGCTTCTTTTCCAGCCCTCCGCATCGCCTGTGACGTCGCCAATCCCCTGCTCGGCCCTCAAGGCGCCGCCGCGATTTACGCTCCGCAAAAAGGCCTGCACCCCGCCGATTTCGCCCGCCTCGACCACTACTCCACTCGGCTTGCTCAACTGCTCTGCCACCACTGCGACCAGCCCGATACCCTCATCGATACGCCCGGTGCCGGTGCCGCCGGCGGAATCGCTTTCGGGCTCATGACCGCCGCTCGCGCTCAACTCATTGCCGGTTACGCTCTCGTCTCCGCTTGGCTTAACCTTGAAGCCCGGCTGGCCGCTGCCAACTTAGTCATCACCGGCGAAGGCCGCTTCGATGCCAGCTCTTTTAGCGGAAAAGGCCCCGGCGCCCTAGCCGCCCGCGCCCGAAGCCTTGGCAAATCGACCCACGTGTTCGCTGGCGCCGTTACCGCAGGTTCAATCGCAGGCCTAAACCTCCACCCTGTCACGCCACCATGCATGCCCCTAGCTCTAGCCTTGCGCGAGACCCCTACCTTACTCGCCGACGCCATCGCCCAAGCATTTCCTGCCGACCACGCCACACCTTCCGGCTCGACGGGCTCGACTCAGGCGACACCATAAAAATCACCATTATGGCCGAGACCGCGCGCTCTTCGTCGATAAAAATCCTGCTCACATTGCTGGCCGTTACCCTCGGCCTTGTCGGTTGCAGCACGACCAAGCCCGCCGCCAAAAAAACCACTCCGGCCACATCGGTCGCCACAACCCCGAAACCCATCGCCCCGACCGCTCGTACCGAAACCGCCGCGCGCGTTATGCTCGGAATCGACGTCCTCGAAGCCGACGGTTTTGCCGCTGTGAGAGGCAAACGCCTCGGGCTTCTTACCCACCCCGCCGGCGTCAACCGCCAAGGCCTCAGCACGGTCGAAGTCCTCCGCCGCGCTCCGGGCGTCAAGCTCGTCGCCCTCTACGCTGGCGAACACGGTGTCTATGGCGATCTTCCCGCCGAGAAAAAATACCCCGACCAGATCGACCCGCGCACCGGCCTGATGGTCTACTCGCTGTACAGCGGGGTCGCCTATAAGGGTAAAAGCTTTAAAGCCTCGCCCGCCCAGCTCAAAGACATCGATGCCTTGGTCGTCGATCTGCAGGACATCGGCACACGCAGCTACACGTTTACCAGCGCGATGAAGCTCGCCGTCGAAGCCTGCTTCGAAAACGGCAAAGAAGTGATCATCCTCGACCGCCCCAATCCCCTCGGCGGCCTCAAAGTCGATGGCCCGCCCCTCGACGCCGCTTGGATGAGCTACGTCGGCGCCTTCCGCGTTCCCTACGTGCACGGCCTCACGATGGGCGAACTTGCTCGCCTCGTCCGCGATGCCCGCGCCCCCGAAGGCATCGATGTCAGCGAGGCCCAACGCGCCGCCGGCAAACTCACCATCATTCCCATGCGCGGCTGGAACCGGGCGATGCGTTGGAGCGAGACTGGTCTGAACTGGGTTCCCACGTCAGCCGGCATTCAGGATTTTGCCGCCGTGCAAGGCTACCCAATGACCGGCCTCGGCACTTACCTCGGCGGCTTTCGCAGCGGCGTCGGCAACCAACACATTTTCCGAGGCGTATCTCATAAGATCGCGACCCGCGATGTCCTAGAAAAAGAACTACGCGCGCTCAACCTCGCCGGCGTCCAATTCCGCGTCATCAGCGTGCCCAACGCTAAAACCGGCCAACCCGCCGTCGGCCTCTACGCCGAGATCACCGACTACGACGCCTGGCGCCCCACTGAACTCGGCTTCCAGCTCATGCGTCTAGCCTGTAAACTGGAACCAAAAAACCCGTTTACTAACGCCAAACCCGGTGAGCAAAACGGTTTCATCCGCCACATGGGGAGCGAAGCCTTCATGCGCGCCCTCCAACGCGATGGCGCCCGCATCGACCTCGATTTCTGGTTTAAACAATGGCGCGAACAAGCCCGCCTGTACCAAGAGAAGAGCAGGCGCTACTGGCTTTATCCATGAGGCCCGCGCCTCGGCGCTCATCAAAGTACCCGAGCCCGTGCCATAGAATCCATGGTTGCGACCGCGTAACGGGTGTTAAAACCTCTCCCATGCCCCGCCCCCGCAAGGTCCTATGACGCCTTACGACTACGCCGTATTGGTTTTCTATTTTGGCTTCATGCTGACGATCAGCTGGGTCTTCCGGCGCTTCGTCACCAACGTCTCGGAGTATTTTCGCGGCGGCGGCAAAGCTCTATGGTGGATGGTCGGCGGCTCTGCGTTCATGGTCGCGTTCAGCGCCTGGACATTTACAGGTGCGGCGAGCCAAGCTTACAGCCACGGCTGGCCGATCATTATGATTTACGTCGGCAACGTACTAGGATTCTTACTGAACGCCCTGCATTTTGGTCCGCGTTTCCGGCAACTGCGCGTCGTCACCAGCATTCAGGCCATCCGCACGCGCTTCGGCCCAATAAGTGAGCAGATTTTCACATGGCTCCAATTGCCCTTCGGCCTCCTGCAAGCTGGCATCTGGCTCAACGCCCTCGGCGTCTTCTTCGCTGCAGTTTTTGGTCTCGATCTGAGCCTCACCATAGTGGCGACAGGTCTGGTCGTCCTCGTGATCGCGTTGATAGGCGGCAGTTGGGCCGTGCTGGCGAGTGATTTCATCCAAGTGCTCATCCTCATGCCCGTGTGCATCGCAGTCACGGTGTTGTCGTTGCTCAAGGTCGGCGGCGTCAGCGGCTTCATCGCGCAAGCGCCCGTCGGCCACCTCGATCTCGGTCAAATTTTCTCTCAAGAATTCCTCGGGCTGTGGTGCCTCGCGATGATTCTCAAACAGGTTTTCTCCACCAACAACCTCAACGATGCGAACCGCTATCTCTGCGTCAAAGACGGCAGGCACGCGCGCTGGGCGGCGTTACTCGGCGCAGGGTTATTTGTTATTGGTATCGTGATCTGGTTTCTGCCGCCGATGGTGGCGCGCATCGTACATCCTGATTTAGCCGTACTGTTTCCCACCCTCAAAAATCCCGAGGAAGCGGCTTTTATCGCCATCGCTCGTGATGTGATGCCGGTCGGCATGATGGGCCTGCTAGTGAGTGGTATCTTCGCCGCCACGATGTCGTCGATGGACTCCGGCCTGAACAAAAATGCCGGTTATTTCATCAAGAATTTTTACCAACCCATCCTTCGCCCCCAAGCCTCTGATGCTCACTTGCTGCGCGCCGGCAAATGCACGACCGCCGTCCTCGGGCTCGCCGTAATTTTGGTCGGCCTGGAACTCAGCGAGTTGAAGGGCGTCAGCTTGTTCCTGATGACTCAACGATTGGGTATTCTCATCGGCACGCCGATTTTGGTGCCTCTCGTGCTCGGTTTAATCGTGCGGCAGACGCCACCTTGGTCCGCGTGGAGCACAGTGCTCGTGGGATTTTTTTGTTCGCTCGTGATCAGTCGCTTTCTCACGCCGGAATGGGCCGCGTCCGTTTTAGATTACACCACACCACTCGATGACCACACCAAAGAATACTGGCGCCAAGCCATCGAGCTTTTCGGCAACATCACGATCGGCTCCGCTTGGTTTTTAGGCAGCACATTTTTTTGGCGCCGCTCCACGCCGGAGCACCAAGCCAACGTCGCTGAATTCTTCACCCGCTTCAACCGGCCGGTTGACTTCGCCCAAGAGGAAGGTGCCGACAACGACGCCCGCCAATCCTGCGCCGTCGGTTGGCTATGTCTGGCCTACGGGGGCTTCGTGCTTTTACTCGCGCTGATTCCCAACCCGCTCAGTGGCCGCCTAGCCTTCATCGGCTGCGGTGGAATCGTGCTGCTCATCGGCGCGCTACTACTGCGCTCAAGCCGTAGCACACCTAAAAAGGGCGCTTAAATCGAAAGCTCTTGCCCGCACGTGTATTCGTCTTTCCCGAGTTTCTCTTCGCCGAACTCATCTCGCGGGCTCGCCGTGCTGCTCGTAGCCGCCGTGGGCGCGGTTTACGCCAACAGCTTCGACGGGCCATTTATCTTTGATGATGCGTTGTCCATCGTCGAAAATCCCACCATCCGACAGCTCTGGCCTTTGACCCAAGTCCTATCCCCGCCATCGGGCCAAGGGCTTACGGTCGAAGGCCGGCCGCTCGTAAACCTGTCATTCGCGTTCAACTACGCGATCAGCGGCACCGTGGCGTGGAGTTACCACGCCGTTAACCTCGCGATTCACGCCCTCGCCGCACTAACGCTGTTCGGTCTCTTGCGCCGCACGCTTGAATCTTTCCGCACGCCCTCGGCCCCACTCGTCGCCGTCAGCGCCGCACTGCTGTGGGCTGTGCATCCGCTGCAAACAGAATCAGTAACTTACCTCGCTCAACGCACGGAGTCGCTCATGGGGCTTTTGTTGCTGGCGACGTTGTATTTTTTTCAACGCCAACAGTTTTTTTGGTCGTTTCTCGCCTGCGCCCTCGGCATGGCGACCAAGGAAGTTATGGTCGTCGCGCCGCTTCTTGTGGTGCTTTACGACCGCACGTTTGTGGCCGGCTCGTTCCGCGCCGGCTGGGAACGTAACAGTAAATTCTACGTCGCCCTCGCGAGCACCTGGCTGTTGCTCGCGTTTCTTGTCCTTGGCGCCGGCAACCGCGGTGGCACCATTGGCTCCGCTGCGGGCGTTACACCGTGGGACTACGCGCTCTGCCAATCCCGCGCCGTGCTCCACTACGCCCGGCTCGCGCTCTGGCCGAGCCCGCTGATTTTCGACTACGGCCAAGATTTCATCCCGCTCGCCACCGCCGCGCCTTACCTCGTGGTCGATCTGGCGCTCCTCGCGGCCACGGGCTACGCGCTCTGGCGCCGGCCCGCCCTCGGGTTTCTAGGCACGTGGTATTTTCTTATTCTTGCGCCCACCTCCAGTATCGTCGGCGGGACGCGTCAGATGCTCGCTGAGCACCGCATCTACCTCTCACTGGCCGCGCTCACAGTGCTCGCCGCCCTCGCAGCGCAACGCACCTTCGGCCGGCGCTGGTGGCTAGCTCCGATCTGCGCCGCGACCGCACTCGGCGCGGCCACGATCCACCGCAACACCGATTACGCCAGCGCCATCAGCCTATACCGCGACACCGCTGCCCAGCGCCCCACTAACGGTTTTGCCCACTACAACCTCGGCCAAGCCTACGCCGAAGCCGGACGCCACGCCGACGCGATCATTGAATTTGAAGTCGCCGCCCGCCTGCTACCCGCCGCTCCCGCCGTACCGTTTAATCTCGGCAACTCGTTGGTCGCACTCGCCCGACCGACCGAGGCCCAGGCCGCCTTCACCACCGCGCTACTCATCAATCCGCGCTACGCCAAAGCTCACTTTAACCTCGGCAACCTCTTGCTCGAGCGCCGCGATTTGGCTGGCGCGCTCGAACACTTCCGCGCCGTCGTCGCCCTTGATTCATCCGACCTCGCGGCCCGCAACAATCTCGGGGGCGTCCTGGTCGAGCTCGGTCAACCCGCCGCCGCCGTCGAACATCTCGTCTTTGCCGCCAGCGCCCAGACCGATGCTTTCGAAGCACACTTCGGCCTCGGCAACGCGTACTTGCTGCTTGGCCGCCACGACGACGCAGCCCGTGAATTCGAAGCCGTACTGCGCCTCCGCCCCGATCTCGCCCTAGCCCGCGAACGACTCCGAATCGCCCGCTCAGCCCGCTAAACCCAATCCCTATTTTCACGTTTCTTTGTCGATGGCTCCACCCGCTCAGATTCTCCGGCTCCCACCCAATCGTGTCTGGCGCACCTATCTAGGCGGCCGCGAGCTGGATCGTCTCGCCGGTACGCCCGCGCCGCTCGATGCGCATTTTCCCGAAGACTGGATCGCATCCACCACGCGCGCCCTCAACCCGAACGCAGCCACCTTAACCGAGGGTCTTTCATCGGTCTGCGTCGGCTCGGACCCTGTGCCCCGCAACTTTGCCGATGTCCTGGCCGCCGCTCCGGAAAACTACCTCGGCGCCGCCCATGTCGCCCGCTTCGGCCCCACGCCGCAGGTGCTCGTCAAATTGCTCGATCCTTCGATCCGACTACATTTCCAAGTCCATCCCACCGCCGCCTTCGCGCAGCGCTACCTCGACGCACCTTCCGGCAAGACTGAGGCCTACCATATCCTCGCGATTCGCGACGATCTGCCTCACGAGCCTTATCTCTATCTCGGTTTCCAACGTCCACCGACCCGCGCCGCTCTGCGCCGCATGATCGAAACGCAAGACCTCGCCGCCCTCGAAGCGTGCTTCGACAAAATCCCTGTCAACGTCGGCGACACGTTCATCGTTCCCGGCGGCGTACCGCACGCGCTCGGCCCCGGCCTGCTCCTCGCCGAAATCATGGAGCCTAGCGATCTCGCTGTACGCTTCGAATTCGAACGCGGAGGCTACACGCTACCCGAAAGCGCGCGATTCATGGACCGTGGTCTTGAGTTCTGCCTCGATATTTTCGATCTCAGCCCTTGGCCCGCCCAACGCATCTTAGCCGAAGCTCTTTGCCCACCGCGCCGCGCCCGCGCCCTCGGCCCCGACTCGTTTCAAGACACGCTCATTGGCCCGGAGCGCACTTCGTGTTTTCGCATTCGCAAAAGCTACGTACGCGGCCCGATCCAGCGCAACGAAACCGAGGGCTTCATCGGCATCGTCACCGCCGGCTCGGGCACATTGACCGCCGGCGCCACGACACTCCCGCTCCATCCTTTCGATAAATTTTTCGTCCCCGCCGCGCTTGGTCCTTGGCAACTCCAACCTTCATCCACGCTCGAGCTCCTCGAGTGTCTCTCGCCCAAAGCCTGACGTCTTTTCCCTTTTTTCCATGTCTACGTCTCTTCTAGCTGTCCTCACGCCGTTCGAAGCCGAACACTTCTTTCCCGAGCCGTTGCTCGCCGACTTGCGCGCGTTGTTTCCCGACTTCCGCCAACTCGACCCCACTGATTTAAGCCCCGCCGCCTTCGCGGAAAAACTTGCCGAAGCCGATCCTGCCATCCTCCTCACGTGTTGGAAAACGCCACTATTGCCCACCGCGCTGCCGCCACGACTGCGCTACGTCTGCTACTTGAGTGGTTCGGTCAAAACCCTCGTCACGCACGCTCACCTAGAGCGCGGCCTGCTCGTCACCAACTGGGGTGGCGCGATCAGCCGCGTCGTCGCAGAATGCGCTCTTTTGCACACCCTCGCATGCCTACGGCGCTCGACGCGTTGGACGCTCAGCATGCACCAACAAGGCGCTTGGAAAAACGGCCTCACTGATGCCGCCTCGCTCTTCGAACGCCGCGTCGGCATCCACGGCTTCGGCCCCGTCGCCCGCGAATTCATCCGGCTCATCCGCGCGTTTAATTGCCACGTCTCCGTCTTCGCGCCCGATGTCGACTCCACCCACGAACGCGAATTCAACCTCCGCCGCGCCCCGTCACTCGAATCCCTTTTCAGCCACAGCGACGTCCTGATCGAGCTCGCACCGCTCATCCCGGCAACTGCCGGCATCGTCACCGAAAAACTTCTTCGCCTACTCCCGCCTGGCGCCGCCTTCATCAACGTCGGCCGCGGCGGCGTCGTCGACGAAACCGCCCTCATCCGCGTCGCCCGCGAGGGACAACTCCTCTGCGGCCTCGATGTCTTCGCCCACGAGCCCCTCGCGCCCGATCACCCACTGCGCGGCTTGCCCAATGTCTTCCTCACGCCCCACTTCGCCGGCCCCACCAGCGACCGTTACACGGACGCCACCGCCCACGCCCTCCTCGCCGCCCTCGCCCTCACCGGCGCCACGCTCACCGCGCAGGAAAAACTCCCCGACGAACGCGCCCCGCTCGCTGCCCAACCACCCGCCACGCCCACGAGTTTACCCGGCGCTGAAACCCATTTCTACCGCACCGGCGCTTCCGCGCCCATGCGGCTCTTCGTCTTCAAACCCGCCGGTTGGACGGCCCAAGACAAACGCCCCGCGCTGATTCATTTCTTCGGCGGCGGCTTCACCCACGGTGTTCCCACCCAAGCCGTCGGCTGGGCCAAAAATGCCGCCCAACTCGGTCTTATCGGCATCGCCGCCGACTACCGCGTGAAAGAACGTTTCCCCACCGATGCCACCGCATGCGTCGCCGACGCCCGCGCCGCCGTCCGCTGGTTGCAGGAGCACGCCGCCGAACTAGGACTCGATCCGGCGAAACTCGTCGTCAGCGGCTCCTCCGCTGGTGGCCACCTCGCGCTCTGGACCGCAATCACCGCGACACCCCTCAGCGGCGATCCCGCCGAAGCCCCGCTCCAAAAACCAGCCGCCCTCATCTTGATGAGTCCAGCCTGTGACAGCTCCGTCGCCACCGGCCAACGCGCGGAGCGTTTCGGGCCCAACCCTGACGCCTACTCCCCCCAGCAACACCTCGACGCAAAGATGCCGCCCACGCTGCTTTTCCACGGCGACGCCGACACCATCGTGCCGTTTAAATACGCCGTTGCGCTCGATGCAAAACTTCGTGCGACCGACAATGATTGCGAATTTGTACCCATGCCAGGAGGTGGCCACGGCTTCACCCTACCCGAATGGAAAGACCAAGCTCCAAAACGCATCAAGGCATTCCTCCAACGCCAAAAGTTGATCCCGTAAAAATCCCGCGGCCGAATCTTAATCTGTCGATAAATCATCGCTCCACTCCAACCCTGCCGACATCGGGAAGATCCCATCTTCGAGAAAATAACAATACAGGACCAAACCCTATTGGGTCAAAGCGAGTTTGGGGACACCACGGGCAACGCGTCGTGGCGCGACGCGCGCTGGCATTTTATCCGCGACCAAGATAGGACCGATGAGTCTTACGATATCAGCGGCGTGCAGCGCGGCCAGTGCAAGGAGCAGCAGGGAGGGTTGCGGCGGGTGCTGCGTTTCAAGGTTCAATCAGCTGCTTTTGATTCGCAGAGATCACCTTTACCTTTGCGGCCCATTTGATGCCTTCGAGCACATGCTGCCGTGCGAACGGCGTGCTCAGGGAGCGCAGGTCGTGGCCGAACTCGGTGTAGAAGAAGCGGCCGCCGGTCGCGGTTTCGTGCGTCCAGGCGATGGGATGATCCGCGCCCATGGGCTTGCCGTTACGGGTTTTGAAGTAATCACGCACAGGCGTGTAAGTGGTCTCATCCACGCGCATGAGGACGTTGAAACCGGGCTGGCCGGTGACGGCGTGGTCGTGATTGGTCCAATCGGCTTCGATCCAAAACTCCGCAGGTTGACCTTTGACGGAGGGATGATCTTTCGCAGCGGGCTCAATGGAGACCTTGGCTTTGCTAAAGTCGGAATCGCTATTGAAGTCGCAACCAGCGAGCGAATTCAGCCAAGGCCATTTTGTTTGATACACGAGCGCGGCGTGCAGGCCCACGACACCTTTGCCTCCCTCGGTGAACCACTCTTCCACAGACTTGCGCTGCTGCTCGGGCAGCACCTTGTCGAGTTCGTTAGCGTTATTCAGAACGAGCACGTCGTAGCGACTGAGTTCCTCAGCGCGCAAGTCTTTCCAATGCTCGGTCACGTCCACCTCGAAGCCATTCTCATGACCGAGCAACACGAGCCAGCGATTGATCTTCGGTGTGTCGGGGTGACGATAATAGCCGGAGTTGGAGTAGACTAGCACCTTCAATCCTGTGCCCTTGGGCGCGGGTGCTGCGGATTCATGACTGTGGGCGATGCTGGCGAGCAGGAATAGGGAGAGGATGAGAGGCTTCATGTTAATGGGGCGTGTGAACGGATGAGATGACCGGAGAATACTTAACGTGATTCTGTGCGGGCTGTTTTTGGCCCATCGTGCCTCTGGTGGAAGAAATCGAAGTCCGCGTGACCGCCTTCTGCTGAAGATGATAGGTTGTAGGAGAACAGGCCAATCTTAGTGCCCTCATACCACGCGGTGCGATAGGGATAGTCGAGATCACCCAGCGGCTCGTAGTGTTCACCGTCGAGGCTGTAAAACATCGTGCCTTTGTAGAGACGGTGCTCGAGCTTCAACCAAAGGGTGTCTTGTTTGAGTTCGGGACCATCGGTGAACGCGCCCGGTCCGGAAGTGGCGGTGCCTTTGGCAAAGCGGATGCGTTTGGTGCCGCCCTCTTTGGCGACTCCGATCCACGTGTAGTCGTCGATCATCGTGCAGAGTCCGGCGCATTGGCCATCTATCATGCTCGCGGTGTCGAGCTTCGTGACGATGTCGGACATGGCTCCGTAGAGTCGCTGTACGATCGTGTTGTAGGCAAAAAGAAGATGGCCCTCGCGATAGGTGACCTTCGTTCGGCCAAACTGGGAAACACCGCCTTGGGTGTCCAGATGCCGCGCCGTCAATCGAAGATGTCCCGGCCTCGCGGTGAGCGACCAGCGCGAGTCGTCGGGGTCGTGGTTCCAAGCCCATTGGCCGCCGAGCGTGGTCGCATCAAACTCATCGGAAGGATCCGCCGCGTTGATGGGTTGAATCGGCAGCGCGGGCTTGGCGTAGGGCTCGCTGAGGCCCACAGGTTTGCCGATTCCATCACCCTCAGCATCAAGGCCGATCCATGGCCATCCGTCAGCCGTCCAGCCCGCAGGCTCAAGATAGAGACGTCGGCCATAGGGGGCGAAGAGATTGTAGTCGTGATGCAGGAAGGCCCAGCGGTCGCCGCTGACTTCGATTAGCGATCCCTGCGCGGCATTGATGTCGGCCTTGCCTGCGTGAAAGATCCTTCGGCTCTCATAGGGACCGTAAAGCGACTTGGAGCGATAGACGTATTGCGCTTTGTCTTTGTTCTTACCGGTGGAAGCGACAGAGATATAATAGAAGCCGTTGCGCTTGAATACCTGCGGCCCCTTCGGCGGGATGTCGTCAATCAAGATGGTGCCTTGGTCCACGATGGCATCGAAGGTGTCGTTCAAGCGATAGATCCGCAGCGCCCCCGGATTGCCCACCAGAAACAAATAGCCTTTGCCATCATCATCCCAAAACGGACAAGGGTCTTCGAAGTCGCCCACGATATTCTCCGAAAGTCTCACCGGCTGGCTCCACGGACCTTCTGGCGCAGTAGCCTTGCAGATAAAGCCCCGGTATTTCGTACTCCAGTTGAACATGTAATACGTGCCGCGAAAGAACCCCACTTCGCCATCCTGCGATCCAGCGGAACACGCCTTGCCAGGGAAAGTGAAGTCCGCATGAACTGCGCCGAGGCGCGAATAGATGCGGCCTGCATGCGTCCAGTTCACAAGGTCTTTCGACGCAAGCAGCGGCATGCCCATGAAGTGATGCGAGGCGCAGGTTAGATAGAAAATATCGCCTGCCTTGAACACGCACGGGTTGTTGTAATCCGCCCACAAAATGGGATTGCGATAAGTGCCATCGCCCTGATCGCCCCAAACGGGGTTAGCGGCGTGGAGCGCGGCCAACGGAGTGAGGAGGAAAACGCTGAGAGCTATGAAGTGTTTCATCGAGCGGATGTCTTTTGCTCATGCAGTGACTGTAATGCCCATGAGAAGAGTGATGAGCGCTTTCATAAACTAATACCGATCGACCATTCCGATGGCAGGGTCGCAGAGAACGTCGGACATCGTGGGGTGCGCATCTGCTTGCTCCGGATCTCCGTTTTGGATTGTGGTCCATGTTGGCCAACATGTGGATAAATCGACAGGTCCGGTTCACTAAGTATTGCGCGAGTCACGCTACAGAAGTCATTAGGATCATGGTTCAATGTTTCGGTAATTGCGCTTCAATGGATTTGGCCACAACGCCGCCAAGAAAATCATAGCCCTTGGCGTTAAAGTGTACGTCGTTTGGATTCTGCATTGCGGCCAAGTTCGGTGTGATTGCAGTAAAAAGATCATCGGTGGCCACGCTGAGTAGCTTCATTACCGCCGCAGCCGTCTGGTTGTGTTCCACAATAGATGAGGCGGTTTGCTTTTTCTCAAGGTCGTCGGGGATGGGAGTGGTGCTGGCCCAGATGAGCTTGGCACCAGTTAACTGTAGACGGGTGATAATTTGAATGAGGCGTTTTTCGTAGTCAGCGAGCGGAGTGGCGCGGTCGTGGATACCGAAGTTAAAGTGAATAACGTCCCATTTAACAGGGCCGGCGGAGGCGAGCCAGGTTTCTAATTTCTTAAGACCATTAGCGGTAGGGCCGCAGTTTTCTGGAGCACGGTGAACGTTGGCTTTTCCGGCGAGGGCGGCGCGGACGGAGAGAGTATAGCCGCGCGAGACGGAGTCGCCGATCAAAAGCACGTACGGAAGCTTGGGGTCGTCGACGACAAAATCCCATGCCGAGGAGGTTCCTTTGACGAAATCGCGTTTGTGGATTGGGAGGTAGAAACCGTTACCAAGATTTTCCTGCAACGTTTTTTCCCACACCTGGCGCTCGGGCGAGAGCGTCGCCACCTTGATTTGATAGAGGCCGTCGATACGCTGATCTTCAGCGGCTTTTTTGGCGGAAGCTTCGGCTGCGT
>RGAX01000067.1 GCA_009919985.1 Opitutaceae bacterium | reverse complement strand
GCGCGGCCAAGCGAGCCCGGATGGGCAGCGCCGCGGAAACATGACCATCGTCGAGAGCCGGCACGTTGGGTGGAGGCGGCGGCGCCGGCGAGCCGACCAGATTGGCGAGGATCCAGTTACCGCGGATCACCGGGGAGGTGCGGGTGGCGTAGGAAGTCACGGTGAGGATACTGCCTTGGCGAAGCAGGCCGCCGCGCTGACGTTCGGCCATGCCTGTAAATGAAACGCGACGAAAATGACTGCCATACAGATGCGGCACGCCGTAGTGTTTCGCGAGGCGCTCATCAAGAAACGAGTAGTCAGCCGAGATCAATTCGGTCACCGGACGATCTGCGGTCATGATGTTTTCAAAAAAGAGTTCCGTCTCACGGCGCATCGAGTGACGGAGGTTGTCGTCAAAATCGATAAAGCGGCGCACATCTGGCGCGACGGATTCTAGGCCACGGAGGTGGAGCCATTGCGCGGCGAAATTAGTGGCAAGATTACGTGCGCGTGGATCGGCGAGCATGCGGCGGACCTGCTGCTCGAGCACAGCCGGGCGGCGCAGATCACCGCGCTCGGCCGCCTCGAGGAGCACATCATCCGGTAAACTACTCCATAGAAAAAACGAAAGTCGCGAAGCGAACTCTTGTTCACTGATGCTATAAACCGCACCCGGCGCCAAGCCGGCGGGATCGCTTTCCACGCGGATCAAAAATTGTGGCGCGACAAGAATCGCGGCCAGCGCACTTTCGATCCCCGCTTCGAAGCCTGCGCCTTCAGCACTGCCTTCACGAAAAAACTGGAGCGGACGACGCAGATCCTCGTCGTTAATCGGGCGACGATAGGCGCGGCGCAGGAGCGGCGCCAAAATCGCCCGAGCACGGACTTCATCGTTGGCCAACGCTCCTCCCTTCATCAACTCCCCGAAGATCAAGCGTCGACTTGGCGTGTCGCCCGGACCGGTGGCGTTGAACGGACCGGTAATCGAAGTCTGGTAGAGCGCCGGGGCGGTGCGGGGGTGGCGGTGCATGTTGAACCGCGCGACAAAGGGCTGGCGCTCGGTCTCGATCAGCACCGAGGGATTTTTTATGAACGTAACACCGACATGATGAAGGCCAGCTTTAATAGGGACACGGAACTTAAGGTGCGTGTCCACGCCCTCGGCATTTTTGTCAGCACCGGGCGGCTTCACGGAGGCGAGGGCAACGCGTTCTCCGTCGATGAGTACCTCGATGTCGTGGGGAGCCTTAAGGCCCTCGACCTGTTCGTTGCGATCCCGCGCAAGTCGAACTTGAATCTCGTAATCTCCGTCCTGCGGAAACGTGTAAGGGATCAAAGCCCCGCCACGCGTGCCAAGCGGGAGTCCTTCGATGTGGCCTTCCTGCGTGAGATCCGGTGGAACGCGAAACGTATCGCCGCCGGGCGTCTTGCGGGGCGCGCCGAGCGCCAGCCGAGCGATTTTTTGTGCCGCCGACACATAACGATCGAGCAGCGTGGTCGACAGGTTTCCGACCGTGACGTTGTCAAAGCCCCGCGCCGGTTCGTCATTCGGCAACAAGGTTGTCGCATCAATCTCGAGCGCGAGCAGGTCACGGATAGCGTTTTGGTATTCGGTGCGATTAAGCCGGCGAAACGTATCCGTGCGACCGGGATCCGGCGCCGCGGTCGAAGCCCGATCAAGCTCAGCTTTTAAAAATGTCACGACCTGCCGGTATTCGGCGGATGAGGGACGCTCCTCCCCGATCGGTGGCATCTGCTGGTGATCTATTTTGCGTAAAATCTTTTCCCATAGAGCAGGATCTGTAGCTGGACTCTTGGCCGCGATTCCCTCGAGCGAGAGTCCGCCCTTCGTGATGCTGTCATCGTGACAATCCATACAGTAGCGGCCAACCAGGTCCTCTGCAAGATGCGCCGGAGCTGAGGCCGCCTTTCCCGCCTGCGGGGCAAGAAGCGCCCAAGTCGCGGCGGCCGGGGCCACCGCACGCAGACACGATGCAATCAGCTGATCAAAAAGGGGCATGGGAGCGGGGGAACGCACCCAACGGAGCCTTCAGCCAGTAAAGGAGGCGAGGTAAAAAACTGGCAGGTGAAATAAGCTCTGAGCGTTAAACTAAACTACTCGGCTGCTTCCCCGCCAACACTTCGCCGCCCTTCGTAGCGTCGAATGAGCCGTCCCACTTCGCCACGATCAAGGTCGCCACGGCGTTGCCGATGAAATTGGTGATCGCGCGAGCTTCCGACATAAACCGATCCACGCCGAGAATCAGCGCCATACCTGCCACAGGAATCTTATCCGTCGCCGCCAGCGTCGCCGCCAGCGTGATAAATCCGCTCCCCGTCACGCCCGCCGCGCCCTTCGAAGTAATCATGAGCACTAGCAACAATTTCGCCTGCTCCCACAACGTCAGTGGCGTGTCCGTCGCCTGCGCTACGAAGAGAGCGGCCATCGTCAAATAAATCGAGGTCCCATCCAAGTTAAACGAGTAGCCCGAGGGCACGACGATACCGACCACCGGCCGCGCGCAACCCGCCGTTTCCATCTTGTTCATCAACCCCGGCAACGCCGTCTCCGACGAAGAAGTTCCCAGTACGATCAACAGCTCTTCGCGAATGTATTTGATGATTTTCCACACGCTGAAGCCGTTGAATCGCGCGATTAGCCCGAGCACCACAAATACAAAGAGCGCACACGTCAGGTACACGCACGCCATGAGCGCCCCAAGTGACACCAGCGAGCGCAGGCCATATTTCCCGATGGTAAACGCCATCGCGCCAAACGCCGCCACCGGCGCCAGCTTCGTCACCATGCTCACGATGCCGAAAATCACGCGCGACACCTCGTTGATCAAGTTGAGCACCGGACGCCCGTGCTCGCCGATCTGCCCGAGCGCGATGCCGAACAACACCGCCAACAATAAAACCTGTAAAATTTCACCTTCGGCAAACGCCCCAACAAATGTGTTCGGTATGATATGCATCAAAAACTCCGTCGTGGTTTGCCCTTGCGCCGCCTTGGTGTAACTCGCCACCGCCTTTGCATCGAGCGAAGCCGCGTTCGCATGCACGCCCGCGCCCGGCACGAACACATTCGCCACCACCAGACCGATGATCAATGCGAGCGTGGAAACGATTTCAAAATATAATAGCGCCTTCCCACCCACGCGGCCGACCTTCTTCAAGTCACCCATGCCCGCGAGGCCCACGACCACGGTCGCAAAAATAATTGGCGCGATCAGCATCTTCACGAGCTTGATGAAGCCATCGCCGAGCGGCTTCAGCGACGCACCGAAATCCGGCCATAAGTACCCTACCACCACGCCGACCACGATGGCGGCCAGCACTTGTAAATACAGCGTGTTACGTTTGCCTGAGTTTGCGGGGGCATCGGGTTCGGTATGCATAACTTAGCGAAGCCTCGCTGCCTGCTCAGGCGCAATTTTATTCCCGCACCTTCGACATGCCAGCGGCGACTACGGCCGCGATATTACGTAGGATCGCCCGCTCGCCTGCATGATCCATCGTGAAGACCACGAGCACGTACTTCCGGCCGCCCGGTAGCTCCACATACGCCGACTCATGCCGCGTCTGACTGGTCCAACCCGCCTTCGACCACAACTTCGCTCCCGCCGGCAACTCCGTCCCAGTGAACTTGGCCTGATCATCCAGATCTTCCGTCTTTGCCGCAGGATCACGCTCCAATAGCGCCCTCATCTCCGAGCTCCGCGTCGGCGTCACGCTAAGCCCAGTCGCGATATCAACCCACAACCGCGCCGTCGCCTCCGTCGTGAGCATATTGCGCTTCGGCTCATATGCACGAATCGCCTGCGACTCCCGACCGTAAGGCCCGTCGCCCCAAGGCTTCTTGCTCGCATTGACGCCCCTATAACCTAGCCCCGCAAAATACCGCGTCACCACCGCCCGTTTCTCGAACCACGTTTTAAGTTCCGCCTCAGGCAACTCCGGCCCGCTCGTCGTCCCCGATAATAGATCGATCACGTAGTGCGTCGCATCATTTGACGAATCCACGATCATATCCCGCATGGCCCGTCGTAGCTCCGAAGTATCAGTAAGCTTCCCGTCCTCGAGCCAACGATGCGCCGCTGCGAGGTAGAATAACTTAATCACACTCGCCGGATAGATCGACACCTCGCCGCGATAACTCGCCTGCTGCGGCCGTTCGGCCGCACTCAGATCGACCAAGGTGATCGCGAGTTGGTCAGACTTGAGCCCCTGCGCCTGAAACCGCTCCAGCGTAGACTGCACCGCTCGATCCACCAGCGGCTGCAGATCCCCCGCTCGCGCGCTTACTGCCAACCCAGCGCACCATAAAACCCAAAGGCCGATTATACGTTTCATCTCCAGACCCAAACACTCACCCCAGAGCGCATCAAGGTGCGATCTGTCCAACAAGATTGCCCCCGGTCTGCCTACGCGTTGCACTCTTCACCGTGATCCTCACCGCCAAACTCTCTGTGCTCACCGACGATTTTGCGCCCATCGACGACCTGCAGGAGCGTCTCACTCTCCTCGTCGATCGCGCCCGGCGGACCCCGCCGCTACCCGCCGCCGCCCGCTCCGAGGCCCACCGCGTGCTCGGCTGCATCTCCGCCGTCTGGCTCACCGCCGAGCTTCGGTCCGATGGGCTGCTCGCCTTCCAAGCCGATGCCGACTCGCCTCTCGTGCGCGGCCTCGTAGTAGGCCTCGCCGAGTTTTTCAGCGGCGCCACTCCCGCGGAGATTGCCGCCAGCGACACCGACCCGCTCGCCGCCCTCGAGCTCCTAGCCAACCTCTCCCCCACGCGCCGCAACGGTCTAACCGCCGTCCGCCAACGCATCCGCACCCTCGCGCAATCGCACCTCGCCTGAGCAACGCGCCGCCTCGGCTTCGTCATGACATTCTGCGACGCGCACAACCACCTCGCTGCCCCAGCGCTCGCCCTGCACGTCCCCGCGATCCTCCGTGCGCTCACCGCCGCCAACGTCACCCACCTCGTCGTCAACGGCACCGAGGAAGCCGACTGGCCCACCGTCGCCGCGCTCGCCGAGAGCGTCCCGGCAAAGCACCCGTCGCTCCACCTCACGCCCAGCTACGGCCTGCATCCTTGGGACACCGGCAGCCGTTCCCCCGCGTGGCTCGAAACGCTGCGTCATTACCTCGCCGCCGATCCTCACGCGGCCGTCGGCGAAATCGGCCTCGACCGCTGGATGCTCGACCGCGCACGGCCCGATGATCCGCGCCTCGCCGGCCTGCGCCGCGCCCCGCTGGAGGAACAACGCGATATTTTCCAAATTCAGCTCGCGCTCGCCGTCGCGCTCGACCGTCCCGCCACGATCCATTGCATCGACGCCTTCGGCCTGTTGCTCGAAACGTTGCAAGCCGTCCCGCTCCCGCCGCGCGGTTTTCTCCTGCACGCCTACAGCGGCTCGGCCGAACTCGTCACGCCCTTCGCCGCGCTCGGCGCGTATTTCTCCTTTAACGGCGCGTACCTCGCCCCGCGCCACGCCCGCCTGCGCGCGTTGTATCAAACCATCCCGCTGGAGCGCCTGCTCATCGAGACCGATGCACCCGCGATGCTGGCTCCACCGGAGCACGCGCCCCACGCGCTCGACGCTGGACCAGAGTTGAACCACCCCGCCAACCTCGCCGCCACCTACGCCGCACTCGCGACGCTCCGAGAGCTCCCGCTCGCGACCCTCACCGCCCAAGTCGCCGCCAACTACAGGCGGCTCTTCCTCCACGCTTAGGTGCGGGGCGCTTGCTCAAACCAGCGCGCGCTCAGCGGCGAGTTCGCGCACCATTTCCTGCGCAGCGACGAGGCCAAAGGCACCCGTCACCCACACCGCGGTGCCAAAGCCCGTCGCGCAGTCTAAGTTGAGATTCGTTCCGGGTTCGACTTCGGCGCGGCACGTGCCATCGGCCCACGGAAATACCGGTTTCTCCTCGGTCCACACGCAGCGCACGCCATAGAGATTCCCTTTGCCGCCCGCGAAACCGTAATCGCGCCGCAGCTTCTTGCGCACCTGGCGCAGCAACTCGTCGCAGCCCGATTGCCCGAGATCGCCCGCGCGTAATTGCGTCGCATCGCATCGACCACCCGCGCCCCCCACAGTCACGCATTTGAGGCGCCGCTTCACCGCTTCCGCGATGATCAGCGCTTTGTGCGACATGAGATCTACCGCATCCACGATGCCGTTAAATTTCCCCGCGAGCAAACGCTCCGACGAGGCCGGCGTGAAAAACTCTGCCACCGTCGTGACGCGACACGCGGGGTTAATTAACCGCACGCGCTCGGCGAGCACGTCAATTTTGGGCCGTCCGATCTGGCCATCGAGCGCAGGCAACTGGCGGTTCACATTGGTCACGCATACATCGTCGAGATCGATCAACGTGAGCGCGCCCACGCCGCTGCGCGCGAGGCCCTCGACCGTCCATGAGCCCACGCCGCCGACGCCGATTACGGCCACGTGCGCCGCGCGTAATTTATCCAGCGCCGCCGCGCCGAGCAACCGGCCCACACCACCAAAACGTTCCGCGTAATCGTCGTGCATGACCGCGCAATCGAGCTCCGCCAACTCGCGCTCAGGGCCGGCCCGAGCCTGCGCCCGTGCCCTTAGCTTCTTCCTGCCGGCGGATCAACTGAGTGCGCAAAAACGTATCGGGCGGGGCCGCACGCCACGCCGTCACCCAGATCGCGGCGAGCATTTCGCTGCCGGTGAGCAAGCGCGCCTTGATGAAATCACGGCCTTCGGCGCTCGGCGTCACGCCGGGTTTCACGCGAAACTTCTCAGCCTTGTCCATCGCGTAGAGCGGTTCGACGCGTTGTTGCGAGGCGATGAGATAATCCATCACCGCGACGAACAACGGCTCTCGTCCATCCGCGCGGGGCGCGAGGCCGATGGGCTGCGCAGGTTTCACCTGGGGGGAGATTTCGTCGAGCTTGATACCGGCCTTGGCGATGAAGCCGCCGTCGATCCAGCTATGAATGCCACTCGCGGTGGCGTAGCCGTTGGGGTTGGGACCGACCCAGCCGTTGTGATGCACGGTCGTGTGCAAAGGCTGCGCGCAATCGCCGACGTAGTGCCCCATGACGCCCATGGTGTAGATGGCGTTGGCCTTGGCGTTGGTGATTTCTTCCGGCGTGCCGAGCTCTTCAAAAACTTTCAGATAAGCAAACGCCGAGCGCAGCCGCGCGAAATGCTCCGCGATCATCCACGGCGCAAAGCCGGGCCACTCACGCGTGTGATCGGCGTTTTTAACCGGATCGATCTTGGGTAATTTATCGGCGTGCGCCGCGCGGGCGGCGGCGAACTGCACGATGAAATCGTAGCGAAACGACGAGACTTTGGCCGGGTCGATACCGATTTCGGAGAGTTGTTCGAGGTCGCAGAAATGATCGGTCCAGCTGCCGCCGGATTGTTTCATGATCAGGTCGGGTACGTTGCGCCAACGGTCGCCTTCGCCGGAGAGAAACAACACACGCTCGATATTCGCAGGCTCGCGGACAAAGGCCGGGAACTCAGCTGGTAAGGCCTGCAACGCGAGCTGGTTGACCATACGGTGGCCGTTGTAATCCCAAGCGGCGAGCGGCGCGGCGACGGCGAGAACTGCGAAGAAGGCGGCAAGGTGGCGGGAGTTCATGAGGGAGAAAAGAGATAAGATTAGACGGAGCGGAACTTAAGCTTAACCTGCGGGAGTGTTCACTCCGCTACGCAGACTTTGCAACTGCGACGCGTAGGCGCTCAGACCGTTGGCGATCGCCTCGGCGAGTTGCTGGCGGTAAGCGGCGTTGCCGATGCGGCGGGCCTCAGTGGTATTGGAAAGGAATCCGCCTTCGATTAGGACAGCAGGACAGGAAACGAGCCGGAGCACGGCGAGGCGGTCGTGCTTGAAACCGCGGTCATCTAGTTTCAAATCGCGCAGCAGGCGCCGCTGAATCGAATACGCGAGGAGGCTATTCCAGACATCGTTGCCGTTGCCGGGATTGAGCACCTCGTCGTCGAGGCGCCGCAGCGCGCGCGTGACGGGCGGCTGGTGTTGCGGCGTGAAGCGATAGACTTCGGCCCCGCTGACTTTCTCCACCTGCTCGGCGACGGAGTTGAAGTGAATGCTCACAAACACATCCGCGTCGGCGTCGGCGGCGATCTGCGCGCGGCGTTGCAAGTCGTCCTGTTTGCCGGGTTTCAGCTGGCGATCATCGCTGCGCGTGAGCACGACCTTCCAGCCGCGCGCTTCGAGGATTTTTTTCAACCGCAGCGAGGTATCGAGCGTGTAGGTTTTCTCAAACAGGCCTAGGGCGCCATTGACCTTGCCGGTGTCGGGCCCGCCGTGGCCGGGATCGATCACGATGGTTTTCGGGGCGGGTTTGGGCACGCCGAGCAAGGCGGGACGCACGAGCGGCACGAGGCAGCGCTCGAAGTCGATCTTGCTCACGTATAAATTACCGCTGCGTGACACCGGCGCCTGACCGAGGAAAATGCGCTGGCCGTTGAGTCCTGCTTCCAGTCGATCTGAGGCCAGTTCAAGACGGGTGTCTTTATCAGTGAGTACCGCCTCGCGCGATGAAAGCGTCCAACCTACCTTAAGTCCGAGGCGTTTGGCCACGACGCCAATCTCAACCCAATCAGTCGCGCCGAAACGCGTGGTGCGTGGGACTTGGGTGGGACTGGCGGTCTCAGTTTTAGGCTTCGCTGACTCCGGCGCCGCCGGAGTCAGTGCCGGAGCGCCAGGGCGAGTCGGAGCTAGACGCGGGATATTTTCCTGCGCCTCAACGCCGAGAACGAGCAACCCTCCCATCAAGCCACCCAGCGCGGCCCATCGCACCCGCTGGGTGTTCATACTAAAAACCTCAGGCGCCCGCCGTGGTTTTGTCATCCTCGTCGTCGTCGCCCGAGAGATCGGGACCATCATCAACGGCGGGCGAGCTACCTTGCGATTGGAACTTCGGCTTGCGCTTGTTGGGCGCGAGCGGGGTGAGCATCACGTGAATGTTACGACCGATGAGTTTGGGTTCAGCATCAGGATTACCCATGCCAACCAACTCTCCGACCGCACGCGTCATGACGGCGAAACCAAGATCGGTGTGCGCCATTTCGCGACCGCGGAACTTGAGGCGGAGCTTCACTTTATTGCCGTGACCGAGAAATTCTTCGGCGTGGCGAACCTTGGTGAAGAAATCGCCGTCGGCGATACGCGCGCTAAATTCGATTTCCTTGATCTTGCTCGCCGTGGATTTCACGTGAGAGGTCTTCTTCTGTTCCTCGTACACGTACTTGCCGAAATCCATGATACGGCAGACTGGCGGCGTGGCATTGGGGGCGACTTCGACAAGGTCGAGGCCGACTTCCAAAGCCAAGGAAATGGCCTTCGTGGTTTCGAGAATACCGAGCTGTTTACCTTCGGGCGAAATGCAACGCACGGAGGGCACCTTGATACGATGATTGCGGCGGATGGCCGCGAAAGGGTCGACGTTGCGACGCTGATAAGAACCGGAGCGATTGCCGCCACCACCGGCGGAAGGGAACGAAGTAGCCATCAATTAGATTTGGTCAAAAGAGTGAGGTCACACCATATGTCGCCGCTCGGCCCCCGCGGGGCAACACCAATTTGGCCGAGTTCGCCGCGGCAGGACTCATACGCTAAAGCTCTCGCCACAGGAGCAACTGGCCTTGGCGTTGGGGTTGGAGAACTTGAAACCACCCGCGACCATCGCACCCGAATAGTCCAGATGCGTGCCTTTCAGGTACAGCGCCGTCTTCGGATCGACAAGAACCTGCGTATTGGCCGTGCGCACGAGGATATCGCCGCGTTTAGGTGCCGGTACGAACTTCAACTTGTAGCTCAGGCCGTTGCAACCGCCGCCGGTGATCGCAATTCGCAGAAAATCACCCTGCGCCTCGCGCGCGATCAACGCCGCGACCTTACCCCCGGCCGATAGCGTGAGTTGCACAAGGTTCTCATTTCCAGCGCGCACGCCCTCGGGCAATGGGGCAGACAGAGGAATCTCGGGAGCGAGTGGTGACATTCGACTCCGACTATCGCGGTCTGCGCGCGTTTATCAAGCGCCGCGCCACAATCACCGCATTGGCAAAACTCGTCGGGCTGGCCAAGCCCTGACCCGCGATACCAAAAGCCGTGCCGTGGTCCGGACTCGTTCGCACGTGCGGGAGCCCAAGCGTGACGTTCACAGCTTCGTCAAAATCAATCACCTTCAACGGGGCGAGTCCTTGGTCGTGATAGAGCGCCACCACGACGTCGAACTCGCCGCGCAAGGCCCGCGCGAACAACGTGTCGCCCGGTTGGCACACGCTCAGACCGGGAAACTCCGCGCGCATCTGCTTTAGCGCGGGATTGATAAAATCGCGTTCTTCTTCGCCGAGCAGCCCGCCCTCGCCTGCGTGCGGATTCAGCCCGCACACACCAATGCGCGGTGCCAAAATACCTTCGGCGCGCGCAAGCGCATCCGCCGCAGCCACGGTGCGATGCAGCAACTGCGGCCCGAGAAGTTGGGGTACTTCGCACAAGGGCACATGCCAGGTCGTCAACACCACGCGCAAGCGACCACCGCAAAACGCCATCACGGGTTCACCGCCCCATTGTGCCGCAAAAAATTCCGTCTGTCCCGGCCACGTGTAACCCACGCGCACCAATCCTGCCTTGCTGACCGGTCCAGTCACAACGCCGCAAAATTCACCCGCAGCGCAACCCTCCGCCGCGCGTTGCATCGCCGCCCAAGCCACGAGCGCGCCGTCCGCCGTCGGTTGTCCCGGCATCGCCGAAAAATCCTCCAAACCCACGGCAATCTTCGTCGCCGTAGTCGCCAGCGCCGCCAGCCAACGCGCTGGCCCGATCACGGCGATATCTGTGGCTTCGAAGGGGTGAGCCGCAAGCCAAGCTGCCACGATTTCTGGGCCTACGCCCGCGGGATCTCCGCAAGTAAACGCTAGTTTCGCCGCGCTCATTCCGTCGCCTCTTCCGTTACCGCGCGGCGTGCGCGCGCGAAACTTCGTTTACCGCCGCTGAAAAAATCCAGGAATTTCCGCGCCTCAGGGCTCGAATAGTTTCCGCCCGACAACAACGTCGTCGCCACTTCACGGATGTTGCCTGCGGTGAAATACACGTCGTGAAACGCCGATTTCAATTGCGCGATCGCCGCGCGCTCGACGCCACGCCGCTTCAGGCCAACGATGTTGAAGCCGATGACTTCATCGCGCTCCGCCACCATCGTAAAATGGGGCACATCGCGCGTGACCGAGGCGTTGCCCGCGACCATCACACCTTCGCCGATCCGACAAAATTGATGCAGCCCCGCGCCACCGCCTACAAAGGTGTTGGCCCCGACCTCGACGTGGCCCGCGAGCATGGCGTTGTTGGCCAGCACGACATGATCGGCGACCACACAATCGTGCGCGACGTGGGCGTTGGCCATGAGAAAACAGCCGGCGCCCACCGTAGTCGCCTGCCCTGCATGAATGGAACGATTAATCGTAACGTGCTCGCGGATGACCGTACCCGCGCCGATGCACACACCGGTCGACAGCGTGCGGTCGAATTTCAAATATTGTGGATCGCCGCCGATCACCGCGAACGGATGCACGACGACACGATCACCCAACACACAATGGCGCGTAATCACGGCGTAGGCCATGATCTCACAATCCGCGCCGATTTTGGCGCCAGGTTCGATGAGGGCCGTGGGATGGATATTGCTGCTCATTTGATCAAGTCGGCGCGAATTTTACGACTCACGGGCTCGCGGCCCACGGGCAGATCGAGCTGCGAGTCTTTGAGGAGATCGTAGTTTTTCAAAATGCGCATGACCTGCAGGGTGTCGCTTTTGCTGTAGTTTTGGTTGCTTTCGATTTTGTCGATCAAGTCGGTGAGCATCGCGCGAAAAGAAATAATCGCATCGACCCCGCGCTCCTTGAGCAAGGCCACGCTTTGCGAGCGAAACGGTTCCGCCGTCGGTAAGGCGGGCAATACCAAAATTTTTGTCACCACGGCATCGTGCTCACCGTCGGGTGCATCGGGTTCGAAAAACCGAGGAACTTGCTTGAGTACATTTTCTTCCAGAAACCCAAAAATCTCCGGTGAGCTGCGTAAAATCGCCGGCGTAAAGACGTTCGTGTGCCACGGTTTCACGGACACCACAGCGCGCTGAATGAAGGGTAGCTCGTTCGCAAAGAGGAAAAAATCCGGTGCACGACTACCGCGCACCCAAGCTGGATTTGACACCAATAAATCGATCTCTTCTTCCCCAGTTTTCTTGCGCGCGGTCACAGAATATTTCCGCGCTTGGCGCACGAAAAATCCGTTTTGTTCAAAATACTCGCGGACAATACCTTCGTCGATGGCCGACATGGAAACAGCCTAGCGCACGCGAGCCGATAAAGACACGGAGATTTTTTTGCGGTCCACGATCCGGCTCCGACGGCTCGCATTAGCGCTCAAACCGCGCCCACCGCGGCGAAACTAGCGTCGGCCAGCGCCGGATCAATTCCACCCTGCAAACAAACCTCCGTCACCCAAGGT